>JAJRXL010000120.1 GCA_024276335.1 Bacteroidota bacterium | reverse complement strand
GTACTGCAGGACGCGACTTTTTACGCCGACGGCCTGGGCTTTCTTCGCAAATTCCTCCGGGTCCGCTTCGATGACCGGGAAGGTGTTGTAGTGCATGGGGATGGCCAGCCCGGGCTTGACGAACTCGACCGCTTTCACCGCATCGTCTATGCCCATGGTGAAATTGTCCCCAATGGGTACGAGCATGACGTCGATCCGATCCATCTGACCGATGAGCTGCATATCCATGAACAGGCCGGTGTCTCCCGCATGGTACACGGTCTTGCCGTCCATAGTGATGAGTACCCCTGCCGGCTCACCCATGTAGCGCCCGTCTGCGGTCGAGGAGCCGTGGTGAGCGATGGTGAATTTCAGGCGACCGAACGGGAAGCGGTAGCTCCCCCCGATATGCATGTTGTGCGCCCGCGCTCCCTGGGCAGCGGCTTCGTTTGCCAGCTCGTTCACGGCAATGACCAGCGCACTGCTGCGCCGTGCGATGTCCAGGGCGTCGCCGAGATGATCCCCGTGGGCATGGGTAAGCACAACGAAATCCGCGGACTCATCCTCGGCCTTCGTAGGACTCGTGGGGTTGCCCGTAAAGAACGGATCGATGAGAACGGTATGCGCTCCGTTACTGAGCCGGAACGCTGAATGGCTGAAGTAGGTTAGTTTTGGCATGACAGCACCTCTCTACGTTATCGACAGTCCATGTTGCTGAATATACTTCGAATCCGTCAAGCCGTCAACCTGTCAGCTCTCTGATTTCACCTGCTGATTCGATTTTTGGGAATTTTTCGTACATTCACGTACTGCGTTTTGATGAGCAACGATTTCTTTCATATCAGAATTTGACGAGAGGATACCATGGCATCCCACACCCCCAGCTTCTTTGAAACCGTACTCAGCTTCTTCGATAAAGCCGCCGACCACACCGAGCTTCCGCACGGCATGCGCGACCAGATCAAGTACTGCAACAGCATATACGAGTTCAAGTTTCCTCTCAAGCACCATGACGGCAGTATAGAAATTATCGTGGCCTACCGGGTCGAGCACAGTCACCACATGCTGCCGGTCAAGGGGGGCATCCGCTACAGCGAGATGGTGAACGCGGACGAGGTCAAGGCGCTGGCCGCGCTCATGACCTACAAGTGTGCGGTGGTGGACGTCCCTTTCGGGGGAGCAAAGGGCGGTGTGAAAATCGAACCTCGCAAATTCACGATTGACCAACTGGAGCGCATCACGCGGCGCTACACGGCGGAACTGGTAAAAAAGCAATTCATCGGTCCCGGCATCGACGTACCCGCGCCGGATTACGGAACCAGTATGCGGGAAATGGCCTGGATATTCGACACCTACAGCGCTCTTCATCCCGGCCAGCTCGACGCGGCCGCCTGCGTGACCGGCAAACCGCTCAACGAAGGAGGCGTCCAGGGACGAACCGAAGCCACCGGCCTGGGTGTGTTCTACGGCATCCGCCACGCCCTCAGCTACAAGGAGGACATGGAGGCCATCGGACTTACGACGGGCGTCGAAGGCAAGCGGGTGGTCGTGCAGGGACTTGGCAACGTCGGCTACTGGGCAGCGAAGTATTTCCAGGACGCCGGGGCGCGACTGACGGCGCTGGCCGAGTGGGACGGCGCCATCTACAACCCGGACGGTCTCGACGTGGACGCCGTGCAGCAGCACCGCAAGGAAACGGGATCGATCCTGAATTTCCCGGGGGCGAAGAATTTCGATTCCTCCGGCGACGCGCTCGAGTACGAATGCGACATCCTGATCCCGGCCGCCCTGGAAGGACAGATCACGGAAGAAAACGCACCCCGGATAAAAGCGAAAATCATCGGCGAGGGCGCCAACGGTCCCACTACCGCGCGAGCCGAGGAAATCCTGACCGAGCGCGGCATCATGGTCATTCCCGATCTCTACCTCAACGCGGGCGGCGTCACCGTCAGCTACTTCGAGTGGCTGAAAAACCTCAGCCACGTGAAGTTCGGACGCATGAGCAAGCGCTTCGAAGAATCTTCCAACGCCGCCATGCTCAAGGCGGTGGAGAAAATCGTGGGCAAGACGCTCTCGGAACGCGAGCGCTCAGCCATCACTCGTGGAGCGGACGAGATCGACCTCGTGCGGTCGGGCCTGGAGGAGACGATGATGAACGCTTACGACGCAGTCAGGGAAACCTACAAGAAAAACCCGGCCATCAAGGAATTGCGGACCGCCGCCTTCGTGACCGCCATCAACAAGATTGCCGTCGCCTACGAAGAACTGGGCATCTTCCCCTGATTCCCGGTTGGAAGAAATTCTCTGCGCAGAATGATGAAAACTTTATCCTGCCGCTTAAGACAGGATGATACACGCGCGGGGATGTACAGCCTATCATAGCCCGCCATTTTTTCCCTATGTCCAGGATGATACGCGCGCGGGGATGTACAAAGACGGCGGTCTATCGCGCTTCGTTCCCATTTTCATTAATCTTGTACAGCCATATTTTCCCGGTAAACGCCCCGGCGATGACATACTTGCCGGAACTCAACCCCGAGATCGCGTTTGCCCATCCCACCGGGATTATTCCTTTCCATACCGGGTCACCCTCA
Organism: Bacteroidota bacterium; assembly: GCA_024276335.1. Taxonomy (GTDB): domain Bacteria; phylum Bacteroidota; class Ignavibacteria; order SZUA-365; family JAADGX01; genus JAADGX01. The sequence continues at coordinate 1,945 of JAJRXL010000120.1, read as the reverse complement.
TCGGTCATCTTTCCCAGCCAGGCTCCAATTCACTTTTTTTCAGGCGTAACGGTCGTAACGCCCGCGAACAAAAACCCCTCCTGGCCGCGGACGGCGGAATTAAACCTGTCCACCCAGATACCGACCCTGGTGTCAAACGGTCCATCCGGGAGTCCATCCGCGTCACATTCTCTCGACCATAACGTATCCCCGTTTCGAGCAGTTCTCGTGAGCATTCCATTTCCCCCCTCGTCCGAACCGTTCTGCCTGCGATAATGAGACCTCCATCTCCATCGCTACAAACACCTGTTTCAATCCAGGTCTCCACCGAGGTTACTGCTCCACAGGCGACAATGCCGCCGTCGGCTGTCTCGCACGCGTATTGGAGTTCTCCCTTATCTTCAAATACCCAGCCGCCGAGAGGAAGCGTTGGTTCCGTCGGTTCCCGAGCGGTACAACACGAGAAAAGAATGAGAAGCAACAGAGACGAGGTCAAATTAAGAAAATTCCGTACCACCGTTTTAGCCCTCCCCTTCTATCGTCCGATGACTCCAACGAGAATAAAAGAAACTTTTCCCCACCGGAGGAAGCGCTGGAAATGTTGTTTTTTGGAGCTTCCGCCAAACATGCTCAACGCCATGTACAGGGCAATAAGCGCGTATTGCATTGGCATCCCAAGAAGTACTTTCGCTCCCTCGCTTGTTCTCCGGGGAGCCATGTTGAATGCTTTAAAAAAAACAAACCCGGCAAGGTAATAATCCGACCCTTGAGACCCGGCGCCTAGAGCGCTTTGAGACGAAGATAGACACATTACACTCGAACGACCGAGCGCCGAGGAAAGCATGGGATAACCTGTTATAGAAAGCCCCTGATACTCCCCGGAACGCTTTCCTTCTTGAAAAAGAGATCGTAATTAATTCGCCAATTGCTCTACCGCTTCGGCCTGTACATGTGGGTCGCCGTTCCGAAGAATACTTCCGCCGCTTCCATGATTGTCTCGGACAAGGTGGGATGAGGGTGGATGCTCAGGGCAAGATCGGAGGCGACGGCCGCCATTTCCACCGCCAGCACTCCCTCCGCGATGAGCTCGCCCGCGCCCGCTCCGACGATGCCCACGCCGAGCACGCGCTCCGTTTCCGGATCGAGAACGAGCTTCGTCACGCCGTCCGTCCGATCCAACGTCAGGGCGCGACCGGAAGCCGCCCACGGGAACCGCGCTACCTTGACCTTGCGCCCCTGTTCCCTGGCCTTGCTCTCTGTCAGGCCGCACCAGGCAATCTCGGGATCGGTGAACACCACCGCGGGAATGGCTCTCGGCTCGAACACCGCCTTGCCGCCCGCGATAACCTCCGCCGCTACACGGCCTTCGTGCGACGCCTTGTGCGCCAGCATCGGCTCGCCGACCACGTCCCCGATGGCGAAGATAGCCGTTTCCGCCGTGCGAAGCTGCGAATCGACCTCGATGAATCCCCGCCCATCGAGCTTGACGCCCGTCTTATCGAGCCCGAGGCCCCCGGTGTTCGGCTTCCGCCCCACGGAAACGAGCGCCTTGTCGAATCGCTGTTCCGTCTGTTTCCCCTCGGACTCGAGCACGACGGCGACGTCTTTCTCTGTCGCCGTCATCTTCACCACCGTCGTGTTGAGATGAACGGCCTCGAAATCCTGTCCGAGGCGGCGGGATAAAATATTCACCATGTCCTTGTCCACTCCGGGCAGCAGCGCGGGCATCATTTCCACCACTGTCACCCTGGACCCGAGCGATGCGTACACCGATCCCATCTCGAGGCCGATGTATCCCCCGCCGACAACCAGGAGCGACCCCGGGATGTCTTGCAGGTCCAGCGCCGCGGTGGAATCCATCACCAGCGGGGAATCAATGTCAAGTTGCGGAATCACCGCCGGGCGGGAGCCGGTCGCGATGATCGCGTGCTCGAACACGATCCGTTCCTCGTCGCCGTTGTCGCGG
>JAJRXL010000119.1 GCA_024276335.1 Bacteroidota bacterium | reverse complement strand
GTCGAGTATGTGCACCTCCACGGTAACGGCAGTGAGCGCGCCAAAGGTCGGCCGAACGCCGATGTTCATTACCCCGAGGTGGGGATGTCCCTTCCATTCCACGAGCACCGCGTACACGCCGCGTCGGGGCAATAACTTCAACGGGGAATCCAAGACCAGGTTTGCCGTGGGAAATCCCAGTGTCGCGCCCCGCTCGTCGCCCCGTTGCACCAGGCCGTTAAATCGATATGGATAGCCAAGCATTCTATTTGCGCCTTCGACGTCCCCCTCTTCGAGGGCTTTCCGGATCCGTGTGCTGCTGATGATTTTGCCTTGATCCAACAACGGTGGAATAACGGTCAATTCAATGTGTTCTTTTGCAGTCAATTTCTTTAAAAGAGCAATATCCCCCTGCCGGCCCTTGCCGAATTTATGGTCGAAGCCCACGACGATATGGCTGGCGCCCACGCACTGGTGCACCAAAAGTTCGAAAAACTCTTCCGCCTCAAGCAGGGAAACATCCCTCGTGAAAGGGATCGCGGCAAACACGTCGATGCCGAGGGATCGGACAATCTCCTTTCTTTCATCAATCGTCGAAAGCAAGAATACCCTTTGACCATTCATTCCCAGGACCTGGCGCGGATGGGGATTGAAACTGAGCAAAACACTACGGAGATGTTTTTCTTCGGCAATCCGCCTGACCTCGCGTAGAATTTTTTGATGGCCCCGGTGAATGCCATCAAACGTGCCAATGGTAAATACCGTGTTTACATCAAAACCGATATCCGGGACAATGAATTTCTTCATACCTGCGCGTCCGTGGCCTGGCTTTGCAGCAAACGATCGATTGTCCACGCGTCCTCAACTCGGTAATCGCCGATGGCGGTTCGCCGAAGGGCGCATACGTACGCACCCGTACCCAGTGCCTGGCCGAGATCATGAACGAGCGACCGTACATAGGTGCCCTTCGAACAAGTGACCGTGAAGTCCACCAACGGAAGCCGAACATCGTTGATGGTAAAATTATAGACCTGAACCCGCCGGGGTTCTCGCTCTACGGTTTCGCCTTTCCTTGCAAGCGTGTACAGGCGCTTCCCGTTTTTCTTCAGCGCGGAATACATGGGAGGGATCTGTTCTATTTCTCCGACGAACCGAAGCGCCGCTTCACGCAGAATTGCTTCGGTGATGTGGTCAGTTGGTCGTGGATCTTTTTCCTCCGTCTCGGCATCAAGGCTATCTGTAACCCATCCGAATTTCATCGTACCGATGTATTCTTTCGGTAATTCCTGGTACTCATGAACCTTCGAGGTGTGCCTGTTCGAACAGAGAATCAGCAAGCCGGTGGCAGACGGATCAAGAGTGCCTGCGTGGCCGACTTTGCGAAGGCCAAAGAGGTTGCGCACCTTTTTGACGACATCAAACGACGTCCAATCCGCCGCTTTGTCCACCAGCAGAATTCCTCCTTCCAGAGACACGAACCGATTCAGGCTTGCTTGGATATCCTTGCCCATCGTGATCATTCTTCCTTACGCTTTTTATCCGGGTGAAGCAGGGTGTCGATATGCTCGATGGTATCGAGCGAATCATCCAATTTCAACCGGATTTCCGGCGTATATTTCATGCGAATTCTGTGGCCTATCTCGCGTCGGAACGCCGATACTTTGTCCTCGAGCAGGGCCAAAGAGGTCTCCTTGGATTTGGGGGCATGAAAGATGCTGACGTACAACGTGGCAATCTTCAGGTCGGGGGACATCTTTACTTCCGTGAGCGTTACCAAGCCAATTTCGCTCGTGTCCAATTGCCGAATGAAAAGCTGCCCGATCTCGTGCCGAATCGTTTCGGCAATGCGCTTGTTTCTCAATGTTTCCGGTCTTTTCCCCATTATCAGGCCAACTTCCGCTTTGTTTCCACAACACGATATGCTTCAATAATGTCGCCCACCTTGATATCGTTGAAACCGTCCAGTGTTAACCCACATTCGAATCCCGCATCCACTTCGCGGACGTCGTCCTTGAATCGTTTCAAGGTACTTAATCCTCCGGTAAAGATGACGATGCCGTCACGGATCAAGCGGACCTTACTGTTTCGCGTGATTTTTCCATCCAAGACGTAACATCCGGCGACCGTTCCCACGCGAGATATCTTGAAGACTTCGCGCACCTGAACTGTTGCAATGATTTCCTCCGAGATTTCCGGAGTCAAAAGTCCTTCCAGAGCGAGTTTTACGTCGTCGATGGCCTGGTAAATAACGTCATACAACCGTATGTCGACTTTTTCAAGTTCGGCGAGTTTTCTCGCGTTCAGATGCGGTCGCACGTGGAAGCCTACGATGATTGCATTCGACACCGCAGCCAAAAGCACGTCCGACTCGGTGATGCCGCCGATGCCACGATGAATGACTTTTACTGCAACCTCGTCCGTGGAGAGACGTTGCAGCGAATCGCTGAGGGCTTCGACCGAACCATCGACGTCGCCCTTTACCAGGAGGTTCAGTTCGCGGATACCGCCGGTTTTTATCTGGCGCGAGATATCGTCCAGTGTCTGGCGATGTGCCTGGCGGAACAACTGCTCGCGCCGCAACTGCTTACGGTGGGTGCTTATTTCTCTTGCCTTGCGCTCCGATTCAACCACGACAAAAATATCCCCAGCCTGGGGCATTTCATTAAAACCAAGAACGCGAACAGGCATGGATGGCGTTGCGGCCTTGATAGGATTCTGCCGCTCATCGAACATGGCGCGGACTTTTCCGCTAATCATTCCCGCTACGAAATTATCTCCATTTTTCAAGGTACCTTTTTGCACAAGCACCGTCGCAACTTTGCCCTTACCGCTTTCCATTTTTGCTTCGATCACCACGCCGCGCGCGGGCCGGTTCGGATTTGCCTTGAGATCGAGTATCTCGGCTTCCAGGGCAATCCTCTCCAGCAATTTATCCACGTTCAGCCCGGTTTTCGCCGACAGCTCGATACAACCGTATTTTCCGCCCCAGTCCTCGACGAGGATGTTGCGATCAGCGAGCTGTTGCTTGATGCGCTCCGGATTGGCATCCGGTTTATCGATTTTATTTATCACGACAATAATCGGCACGTTTGCCGCTTGGGCGTGACTGATCGCCTCCAATGTTTGGGGCATGACGCTGTCATCGGCCGCAACAACGAGAACCACGAGGTCGGTGACTTGGGCGCCACGCGCGCGCATGGCCGTAAATGCTTCGTGGCCGGGCGTATCCAGGAACGTGATTTTCTTTCCGTTTTCCAACAAGACCATGTACGCGCCGATATGCTGCGTGATAGAACCCGCTTCACCCGCGACGACGCTGGAGTCACGGATATAATCCAGCAGGGACGTCTTTCCATGGTCCACGTGTCCCATGATGGTCACGATGGGTGGACGCGGTTCAAGCGTTTCGGAATCATCTTCCTGATCTTCGAGGAGATCGAATTCCTCGTCCTTCGTTTCAACGACATCGAAATTAAAATCCGAGGCGACGAGCGTAATGGTATCCATATCGAGGCGCTGGTTGAGCGAGGCCATGATTCCAAGGCTCATCAGCTTGCTTATGACCTCCGCCGCCGTGACATTCATCATATTGGCCAGTTCATTGACGGTGGCAAACTCGGCGATATGGAGCACCTTGCTCTCGCGGATACTCTCTTCTTCTTTCTGGATTTCTTCCTCGATACGACGCTGCTTTTTCCTCTTCTTGGCCAGTGTTTTCCCGGATGCGCCGCCAATATCGGTCAATGTGCGCTTGATCGCTTCATCGACATCTTCCATGTTCACTTCACGTCCACGCTTCTTTCCTCTCTTCGCACCGCCGGTTAACAGCGCGGCTTCCATATCCTCGCCGGGCACCTTTTTCTTTTTTCGCTTTTTCTTCTTTTTCTTGGCGGGTTTTTCAACAGCCGCCGTTTTGTCGGCGGGAGCGCCTGGCGCCTCGTCTTTATCCCTCGGTTTTTCGAGAGCATCAAGATCAAGCTTTCCCTTGACTCGCAATCCCATCTTGGGCATCGACGATTCAAGCGTATGCAGGCGTTCCACCTTCTGCAAGGTGATTTCCTTCTTCTCGCTTTCCGGCACGGTTTCTCCCTCAGCCTCGTCTCCCTCCGTCTTCGCTACCGCTTCAACTTCTGTTATTGCCTCCTGAGCTTCCGCTGTCGCTTCTTTTTCAGGAAGCTCCTCTTGGATCGTCCCGGTATCGGCAACTTCGGCAACCTCTTCCGTTTCCGGTTTTTCTTTTTCAGCGGGTTCGGAATCGGCGATAACTTCTTCCCCCTTGATTTCCTTCTCCTCGGTTATTTCCCGGGGAGGAGGTTCAGTGTCTCCCCCGGAGGCTCTTTCGGCAACGTCCTCACGAATATCCGTTTCCAACGCCTGCCGAGCGGCCAACGCTTCCCGCCTTTTCCGTTCATGTTCCGAAAATTCCCGCATCTTACGGGCATGGCGTTCGGCTTCGCTTTTCTCTTTTTTGAAATGCTGATTAATGTCGTCCATCATTTCCGGCGTAATGATGGACATATGATTCTTCAGCGTGTATCCCTTCTTGGTTAGATAAGCAATCAGAACATCATGACCGATGTTCAACTCAGCCGCAACCTTGTAGAGACGCACTTTTTTTGGCTTGGTTCCAGATTCCATTCGTAGTTCCGTTGCTTTGAGGCGGGGGCGTTTATGCTCCGTCTTTCTCTGCCTCGTTTAATGCTGTTGTCTCGTTTAATTCATCCGGTTCTTCTTCGGATTCCGTCACCGAAGCGTCGTCCTCTTTCGCTTCAACCGATTCTTCCGAATCATTTCCATCAACCGATTCTTTCAAATCATTGCCACCGACCGATTCTTTCTCCGCTCCAGGTTCTTCAACCAGTTCCCCCTGTTCCACGGGAACCTCGTCTTCTTCCTCGTCGGTCGCCGGTTTCTCCTCGTCCGTGCTTTTATCCACGAGACGTTCATCCACTTCGGCCATCTCTTCTTCTTCCGCTTCCTTGAATTCTTCTTTCAACGTCGTGATGATTTCATCCAGCCTATCAGCATCAAGGCCGGGAACCTTGAACAGGATTTCTTCTTTTTCTGCTTCGATGACATCGTTGACCTTGATGTAACCCGCATTGATAAACTGCTGAACGAGTTCCGCACCGAAGTCATCCTGGAATTCAATCATATCCATTTCGTACTCGTCAAGCTTCGGTTCCTCTTCACCGATCTTAACGATTTCGATTTTGAAACCGGTCAACTCGGAAGCGAGGCGAATGTTTTGGCCGTTGCGCCCGATTGCGAGTGATGCCTGGTCGGGCTCTACGTAAACGTACGCGGTTTTTTCCTCACGGTCGAGCTTGATTTCCTCCAGCTTGGCCGGTGCCAGGGCGCGCGTAAGAAAGAGGTACGGATCATCGGTGTAATTGATGACATCGATGTTCTCATTGTGCAGTTCACGAACGATGGCATGGATACGCACGCCTTTCATTCCAACGCATGCCCCGACGGCATCGATGCGGTCATCATTCGATTCAACAGCCACTTTCGCTCGTTCGCCCGGTTCCCTGGCAATCTTGACGATCGAGATCACGTTGTCATAGATTTCCGGGATCTCCATCTCGAACAGTTTTCTCAAGAACAGAGAATCCGCGCGGGTCACGATAACGCGTGGCATGGCATTACCTTTTCGCTCCACCGATTTGATCAGGCACCGGATGGTATCGCCTTTCCGGTAACGCTCGCGGGGGATCTGCTCGCTCTTGGGGAGAATCAACTCCGTTCGGTTGTGGTTAATCAGTACGTCGTGCTTCCGGACCTGGTAAATTTCACCCACGACGATGTCATTGATTTTTTCCGAATACTCATCGTAAATAAGGTCTTTTTCGATTTCCTTGATGCGCTGATTGAGGTTCTGTTTCGCCGTTACGATCAGCCGCCGGCCAAAATCTCTAAGATCGATTATCTCGACGCATTCATCGCCGGGTTGAAGTTTTTCACCCGTTTTCTCCAAGGCGTATTCCGGCGTCACTTGGGTGGCCGGGTCTTCAACATGTTCCACAACTTCACGTACAAGAAAGACTTCGATATCTCCCTTGTCCATGTTCACGACGATCTCGTAATTGGCCTCTTGACCGAATTTCTTTCGGACCATCATCCCGAAGATATCTTCTATTATTCCGACAAGACGGTCGCGGTCAATGCCTTTTTCGCGGACCATCTGGCTGAAGGAATCTACTATCTCATAGTTCATATCTGCATCTACCTCCGGGACTCGCTCCCTGCTTGGTTAAAATCGAAGTTGTACATGTGCTGTTTCGATATCTTCAAATTTGACAAATTGATTTGCATTTTCTCTTTCGAGCGTCACTCCTTCCGATCGTACGTCCGTGAGTTTCCCTGTAAACTTTTCCCCGGTTCTCAGGATCATTTCCAGGTTTCGACCGATGTTTCGCCGGTACTGCCAATCGAATGTAAGTGGACGCGTGGCTCCCGGTGAGGAGACCTCCAGGCGGTACGAATGTCCAAGAAGTCCGGTCTGTTCGATCGATACATTCAACTCCCGGTTGATATCTGCCAGTTCTTTCAAGGTAATCCCTTCCTCCGTATCCACGAATACCTGTAACACGGGGTTCTTTCTGCTTCCCTTCACAACAGTCTCTACCAGGATCGCAGAATGTGATTCCGTGATACGTTGGATAAGGTCCTGGAGTTCAGTGTCGATGAATTTCGTTTCGCTCATTTAAATAAAAAAGTGGGATTTTCCCACTTTCCATTACAGAATATATAACGATTTTTCCGGAAATGCAATGAAATTCCGTGACTATTTCCGCGTTCTCACTGTTCGTTCGTCCTTCATTGTTACTGCGTGATTTCTGCCGGGAATCATTCATCCTAGTGAAAGGCACCCGCTCTACTCTCAGAATTCAATTGCAAAAATTCATTGCAATCTGTAGCTTGATTGGCTTTAGCTATGGAACGTGAAGAAAAAATACTTGTAACGAATCGAAAGGCCCGGCACCTCTACTTTATCCAATCGACTATCGAAGTGGGTATTATGCTTACGGGAACAGAGGTCAAGGCCCTGCGGCAGGGCAACGCCAATCTTGCCGACAGTTACGCTGTTGTGAAAGATGGCGAATTGTGGCTTCACAATTTCCACATCAGTCCCTTCAAGTACGGCGGAACACATAATCACGAGCCCATGCGCGTACGAAAGCTTCTTGCGCATAAGAAAGAAATTCGAAAACTTTCCGTGAAGTTGAAAGAAAAAGGTTATACGCTTGTACCTCTTCGCGTGTACTTTTCCGGCAGACATGTGAAAATCGAACTGGGCCTGGCACGCGGGAAAAAGATGTATGATAAGCGGGAAAGCGTCAAGCGCCGCGACACGGAACGAGAATTACAACGGTATATTAAACGGAGCTAACGTGAAATCGGACAAAGAGTCGTTCGCGCCGCTGAACGAGCAGATGGATATCATCAAGCGCGGTGTCGAGGAAATTATTCCGGAAGATGCCCTGGTGCAAAAGCTGGAGAAATCAATTAAGACCGGCATTCCGCTCCGCGTCAAGCTTGGTTGTGATCCGAGCAGCCCTGACCTGCATCTTGGTCATACGGTCGTGTTGCGAAAACTCCGGCACTTCCAGGACTTGGGGCACCGGGCGGTACTGATCATAGGGGATTTTACCGGCATGATCGGCGATCCATCGGGACGCAACAAAACACGCCCTTCGCTCACTCTCGAGCAGACCCGACTAAATGGTGAAACGTATTTCCAACAGGCGTCGAAAATACTCATTCCGGAAAGAACGGAAATCGTTTTCAATTCCGACTGGTTGTCCAAACTGACTTTCGAAGATGTCATCAAATTATCGGCAAAGTACACTGTAGCGCGAATGCTGGAGCGCGATGATTTTGAAAATCGTTATAAGTCCGGGATGCCGATTTCCATTCACGAGTTCCTCTATCCCCTCGCCCAGGCCATGGATTCCGTTGCCATCCGCTCCGACGTGGAACTGGGAGGGACCGACCAGAAATTTAACTTGCTTGTGGGTCGTGACATTCAGCGGGAATACGGCCAGGAGCCACAGGTCATTATCACTCTTCCCATACTGCCGGGTACCGATGGCGTAGAAAAGATGAGCAAGTCGTTGCGCAACTTCATTGGATTGACCGAGCCCGCCTCAGAGATTTACGGAAAGGTCCTGTCGATCCCCGACGAGTTGATCATCCCGTATTTCAACCTTCTGACGGACATTCCTATGCCTGAAATCCGGGAAATGGATGCTGCAATGAAGCGCGGGAGTCTAAATCCGCGCGACGCCAAGCGAAAACTTGCGCGCTTGCTGGTTGAAATGTACGTGAGCAAAGAGGCCGCAATCGCAGCAGAGCAGGAGTTCGATCAGATTCACAAGAAAAAGGAAGTGCCCGACAATATCCCCGAGTGCACGATCCCTGCCTCGGAGACGCCCCTGCTTTTGGACTTCCTCGTCCGGGAAAAGATGGTGCCTTCCAAGAGCGAAGGTCGCAGGATGTTTCAGCAAGGAGGCATTTCGATTAACGGAAATAAGGTGACCGACTCCACCGTACCGCTCCCAAGCGGAACATTCGTGGTAAAAGTCGGCAAGCGCAAGTTCGTGCGCGTTCATCATTAAATTGATATTTGGAAACCGGAGGCAACAACGTGTTCGTTCCCACCGAAATATTTTACACGAAAGGCGTCGGCAAGCACAAGGAATACCTTTCGTCGTTCGAGCTGGCGTTGCGAAACGCCGGCATTGAAAAGCTTAATCTGGTGACGGTATCCAGCATTTATCCGCCAAATTGTCGGCGCATTCCAACCAACGAAGGCTTGAAAACACTATCACCCGGGCAGATCACGTATTGCGTCATGGCGCGAAATGCCACTAACGAACCGAATCGCCAGATCGCCGCGTCTATCGGTACCGCCATCCCCGCCGACGGTACCCAGTACGGCTATCTTTCGGAGCATCATCCACATGGAGAAAGCAGGCGAAAAGCGGGAGATTACGCGGAGGACCTCGCCGCCACGATGCTGGCTACGACGTTGGGCGTGCCTTTTGACCCCGAGAGCGCATGGGATGAAAAGGAAGAGATATTCAAGATGAGCGGGAAGATCATCCGGACGTTCAACATTACGCAGGCCGCGAAGGGCGACAAGAACGGTTTGTGGACAACGGTTATCGCGGCCGCGATTTTCCTGCCCTGACTCCGCGTCTCAATCCCGCAATCGGAGCTTTTCCGTTCGCCTTCAACAATACGCCCAAACATCTCATCAGGAATACAAACAGACGTTTCCTGAGAACGTCAATCCACTCTTTCTCCGACCTTCCACAAACTGCTACCTGCCACCTCTCCTTGGGCTTCATCGCCAGCGGGCATTACTGGTGAGGAAATTCCTGCTTCGAATATGAGGCTATAGAGGTTCAGCGTATTCTCGGAAATGACGCGGGACACGGCGCTCTCATTATTTACGAACCAGAAAGCACGCGCAAGTCTGGGAGGTGTCCATCATACAGGTAAAAAGATTTGACAATACCACTTATCCACAATATATTGGAGTAGTGTATTGGAGTAGTGGTTAATGGAGGAATAATTATGAATTCGAAAAAGATTGAACCGTGTTGTCCCGTAAAACCGGACCTCAAGAAGCGCCCCCTGCTTACAGAGGAACAGGCCGCATCCCTTGAATCGACTTTCAAGATGCTCGCCAACGGCACGCGCCTGCGGATATTGCATGCACTGACCCGTTCCGGCGAACTCTGTGTATCCGAGATCGCGGAAACGCTCGGTCTGAAACCCACGGCCGTCTCAAACCAACTCCAACGGCTTACTGACAAGGGCGTTCTAGGCTATCGCCGAAACGGGAATCAGGTTCTGTACCACGCCGTGGATCCGTGTGTTGTCAAGCTGTTGGACAGCGCCTGGTGTCTTTCTGAAGATGCCGAGACGCGGACACGGGAACGGGGGCGAATATGAAATCCGGGATCACTGCGGTAGTGCTCGCCGGTGTTGTCGTTGTCGCCGGGATTACATACTCGTTCCTGCATGCAAGCAATACATCGATTAATGAAGACGTTTCTGCTGCTGCAAAACCGAACGGAGCATCGAGGATCATCCATGTTGATGAGTTGGCGAAAGACCCGGAAGATTTCCGGGATGAGTTCATGCTGAGCGGTGTGGTCGCAGGCGTGAATAAATCGGAAAAGATGTTCGCCGTCATTGATTCCCGCGAGTTCGAATCATGTGGCGAACTCACGTGCGCTGCCAACACGATTCCCGTTAAACTCAATAGTGACGACATGCCCCGTCCAAAGAGCGTAGTCATTATCACGGGGAAGTTGGTTCAAAGTGACAAGGGCTTCGTAATCAAGGCGAAACGCGTAGAGGTCGTGAAATGAAGTGGCTGCTCGTTTCGGCTGCCTTCCTGATGATCTTAACCGGACATTTTTTCTATGTAACGCGTGACGTTGCCACATCCACGAGAGATGAATCGTGGGCGTCGTTCGAATTCGATCAACCCAAAGAATCCCGATGGGTCCGCTACATCGATCCGGGCGAGTATTGGGTGGGATTCTCCTATGGCCTGGCCGGGGCTTTCGCTGCATTTGTACTGGTTCGAGCAATCCGGATGCGCAGGGAATCACTGGCTGCTTCTGCCGGAGGACTTGCCGTGGGAGGGCTGGTGTGGGCGGGCGTCTGTTTCTTCGTCGGATGTTGCGGGTCCCCCCTGCTTCCTGTTTACCTGGGGCTGCTGGGTCCGAAATTTCTTGGCATTACCAAACCGCTGGCTTTTGCATTGACTGTCATTTCGATTGGCGTCGGTTACAGGTTGATGATAAAACGGGCGGAAAAATGTGAGTGCAGAGAATGTCAACCTTAGTTTACATGAAAATGCTGGAACAGAATCCGGTCAAGTACGACCGGGGAATGCGGATTATTACGGTAGGTAGGATTGATCGTATCAAGCGGGAAATAGCTACGGCCTGGATTGATCCCGGCCACGATGTTCTGGAAATAGGCTGCGGGACAGGAAGTCTCGCTGCACTGATGACGGCACGCGGCGCCCGGGTTGTAGGAATCGACATCTCCGATAACATGCTGGCTGCCGCCCGCAGGAATGCGCCGGAAGCTGAATTCATCCATATGACGGCGACGGAAATCGGCATGCTTGGAGAAGGTCGATTCGATCGTATCGTGGCAACGCTCTCCTTCAGTGAACTTTCGGAAGATGAGCTTGACCATGTGCTCTCGACCTCGTTCGTCATCCTCAAGAGAAGCGGCCGGTTGGTGGTGGCCGACGAAACGCCGTCAACCGGATGGTGGAAACGAACGTTAGCGCGTCTCGTCAGGTGGCCCTTGGCTTCGCTGACGTTCATACTCACACAGAATACGACACAGGCACTGAAAATGTATGACCAAAGGGTTGAACGTGTTGGCTTCCGGGTCGTTCATCGCAAGGTTTACTTACTCGGGACCCTGTCGCTCATCGTGGCGGAGAAATCGTGACGTTGAATGTTCTAAAGGACTTGTGGCTTCTTTTCGGCCGCCTCTTCCCCTTCCCCACCAGATCGGGTTTGCGCCGTGCAGGGAATCCCGGCAGGTCATCTCCCGTTCTTGTTACCTGTAATTTCGAATTGACGGTGCGCAAGGTTGTACAGGCATTGGAGCATGATCACGTTGACGCATGGTTGCTGGTGGCTCCCACGAAAGGCATCAACGTCTGGTGCGCGGCGGGAGGCGGGCATTTCACTACCGATACGGTCGTTTCGATAATCAAGACAAGCGGGATCGAAAGCCTTGTCGATCACCGCCAGGTCATTCTTCCACAACTATCCGCGGTCGGTGTGAACGTATGGGCGTTGAAAAACCGTACGGGTTGGAAGCCTCATTTCGGCCCCGTGGATATCAAACACCTGGCAACGTACCTGAATGGCGGGGAATACCGGGCGGATCGGCAACACCGCTGTGTCGAGTTTCCCTTCAAGGAACGCTTCATAATGGGAACGAACCTTGCGTTCAATTCACTGCTGTTTTTCATCATACCGTTTCTTGTCACGTCGATCTTAGTCAGCGGCCTGTGGTGGAAGTCGATATTATTGCTTTTCCTTCTTGGCGTGCTGAACAGTGTGCTGACGTTCTGGTTGCCCGGTAATCCTGGGGTGCAAAAAGGATTTTCACTCGGCCTTCTCGTATCGGCGGTGTTCGTGGTTATTTCGCAGACCGCCTGGACGATGGGGGCGTGGGCAACCCTGGGGTGGACGGGATGGATCCTCATGCTCTCGACCTATCTCGGTTACGACATGCCGAGTTGGTCGCCCGTGTGGCGGGCGGATGTCAAAGAACTTGTCACGGGCGTGAAACGCACGCGCGTCGAAGTTATCCCCGGACTATGCACAGGCTGTGGTCTCTGTACAACCGTCTGCCCGGCAAGCGTCTTTGAACAAAACCCAGTAACGAAAATATCTCGTGTCGTGAATCTTGAGGCCTGTCAGGCATGCGGCGCATGTATCGAAAACTGCCCCAATGAGGCGATTGAAAACAATTTCCGCACCGGGGTTTGTTCATGCCCGACATGTACCGTTATCAACAGCGTCAAATCGCATAAACGAAAAGTCTTTAAAAGAAGAAAAGGAGAAAGGGAGTCGGTCACAGCGAACAATTGCTGCGACGCGGAAGACAACGCGTGTAGTGAGTCTGAGTGTATTGAACACCAGTAAGTATCGAGGATAGTTGATCGACGATCTACCTCCCTTTTTTCCACTGTGCGTTGAATACGCTTTGAATTTAAAGTGAACAACCCCGTGTCCCGATCTTGCAAACATGGCGAAAGGAATTACGTTCAGCCATTGCAAACCTCCCGAAAAATCTCTCCGGCCCGTTCCACGTCCTCTGCGCTGACATCCAGATGCGTCACCGCGCGCAATGCCTTCGCTGCGCCCATGCCGACGAGAACCCCTCTCTCCCGCAACTTCCACATGAGATCCCCGGGAGCGATATCCGGAGAAGAAATGGAAATGACTACGATATTCGTTTCGACTGCATCCGGATTCACGGACAACTGCGGAATTGTACTGAGCGCTTCGGCAAGTTTCCTTGCGTTTGCGTGATCGATCTGGAGACGCTCGATGTTGTGGTCGAGGGCGTAAAGGCATGCAGCCGCCAGCAAGCCGGCCTGACGCATTCCTCCCCCGAAAATTTTGCGAAACCGGTGCGCCTTCTCGATCAATTCCCTGCTCCCGCACAATATCGATCCGACCGGTGCGCCGAGCCCCTTGGAAAAACACAGCGACACGGAATCCACCACCGAGCCGTACTCGCGGATCGATATCCCGGTTGCGACACTGGCATTCCACAGCCGTGCGCCATCGAGGTGAACCGCGATCCCTTTTTCACGGGCAACACGCGATATTTCTTTCATCGATGCCAGAGGGTATATGGCGCCTCCGGCACGGTTGTGCGTGTTCTCGAGGCATAGAAGCCTCGTGGGAGGATAATAGTACTCCGGTGGCCTGATCGTGTCCAGAAAGACATCCGTTGCAATGACTCCTCTTGAGCCCGGCACAGGGTAAACCTGTACGGAAGACATAATGGAAGGCGCGGCCGTCTCGTACTGAAAAACGTGGCATTCGCTTTCCACCACGATTTCGTCGCCGGGATTCGTATGAGCCTTGATGGCAAGTTGATTGGCCATCACCCCGGACGGGACAAAGAGGGAGTCCTGTTTGCCCGTCAATTCCGCCACGCGCTGCTGAAGAAGATTAACGGTCGGGTCCTCGCCGTACACGTCGTCTCCGACCCGGGCAATGAACATCGCCTCCCGCATTTCCGGGGAGGGCCTGGTTACGGTATCGCTGCGTAAGTCGATTGTTTTCAAAGCCTTTTTTGCTTCCTGTAAATGAACATGGTAATAATCAGGAGCGCCGTGCCAAAGGCGCACAAGCGGGCAAACCAGTCTCCCCATCGCGTGTAAAGCGTGGTTTCCTGCATAAGGGGCACCTTTCCCACGAGCGTCGTTTTCGTGTACAATTCCGTGGCCTGGCTGACGCGACCGAAAGGATCGATGAAGCAAGACACGCCATTGTTAGCGCACCGCGCTATCGCCCGCCGGTTTTCGATCGCGCGCAGCACGGTATATCTCTGCAACTGGTACGGTCCCGACGTTTTTCCGAACCACCCATCGTTTGTGATGACGGCAAGAAAGTGGGAGCCTCTTTTCACGAACTGCGCGACGAATTCCGGGTATAGCGTTTCGTAGCAGATCATCGCCCAGGTACGAATCGGTCGCCCGTAATCTTTTCCCGGCAACGTGAACACGGTCGTGTCCTGCCCCACTCCCCAGTTGCTGATACCGACACCCCACGATAAGGCATCTGCCAGGAACGGAAAAATCTCGATGAATGGGACTCGCTCGCTCATCGGTGTCAGTTTCATTTTATGGTACACCTGCACCTGGGGTGAAAAGGGCAGAACCAGCATTGAAGAATTGTACGATTCATATCGCAAGCCGCTATCGCCCGGCAACTTTCGTGCTCCTGCCGGTGCTTCGTCTTCCGTGAAATACTGGATGTCAGGAAACCCCGTTAAAAGCGGCACACCGACACGATTTACGGTTTCCTGTAAAAGCTGTTTTTGAGGTAGATAGGTTTGCTCCAGGATGTAAAAAGGAATAGCCGTTTCAGGAAGGAGAATGAGATCCAATTCCTTTCGCTTACCAAGTGCTTCATAAGCGGTTAGCAGCGTCCGTAACAGCTTCATGCGAGCTCCCGGTTCGCTGGACCACTTTTCGTACGGGTCTATGTTGGGTTGTATGATTCCGACGTTGACGGTTTTATGGTACGACTTCTGGTTGAGCACATACCGGCCATGCGATGCGGGAAGTAATACCGATAAAAGGAGGGCAACGGCAACCAGGTAAAACTTCGGAGTTCTGAAGTCCCAGTGTTTGAGTCCCATCTTCACGATTAAAACATAAACCAGGACGTTGATACCGACGATCCAGAAAGAAGCCCCGAGCGCGCCGGTGTACTGGATGAATTGGATGCGATCGATGTCATAGGTCTGGGAATTCGCCAACACCAACCAGGGAAAGGATAACGATGGCAACTGGGCCAGCCATTCATAAGCTGTCCAGATAAACGGAAAAGTAGCCAGGGCAACGACCTGCCCCAGGTGCCTGGTAACCTTGTAAAAAAGCACCCCGGGAATGGTAAAAAGCAGGGGATGAACGAGTATGACGGCTACGCCGGCGGCGAACAGCCACGGGTCTTTGCCCATATCATATCCCGTAACCCAGTATATCGTGAAAATGTTGAAGATGAGAAATGTCATGTACGAGTACCGAAACGCCTGCCACGTCGAACGCATGCTTTCCATCAGGAACAAAAATGGAACCAACCCGAGAAACGCGGTGATGCCGGTCGGGACAGGTGGAAAGGATGCGGCCAGCAGTAAGCCGGACATCACCGCCAAACCGACCATATATTTTCTTGAGAGTTGATTCATGGGAAAGTCATGTCCGTGGTTTGTGAAAGGATTATCCGCTGATAAAGCAACGCAACGATGTAGCCGATTCCCGCTCCGATAAACGCTCCTGCAATAACATCGGAAAAATAGTGCACACCGACATACACCCGGGAATAGGCTATGACAGAGGCTACGAACAGCAAGTACGGCATGGCTTTTCGGTAAAGACTCCCAAAAAACAGCGCGACAGCAAAGTTATTCACTGCGTGCGATGATGGAAAGGAATAACCCCCGCCACACCCTACCAGGAGGCGGACTTGGTCAAGCACATGGCACGGACGCAGGCGACCTACCAAGGGCTTGAGGACGAAACTGCTCAACTGGTCGGATATAACAATCGTGAGGATTGCAAACAACACCGCCCACCGGCCACGTCGACCTCCATATATCAACAGCAAGGCGATGCTTATGATATAGACCACGTACCAGTGTCGGACATTGGTTATAAACGGCATTACCACATCGAAGACAGGATTGGCAAATGCTTCATTTCCCAGGCGAAACAAGTTTATATCCAGGTTATGGAGCCATTCAATCACAGGTAGTTACGTCGACTAGTAGGAGAGTTACATATACTGCTTCTATACATCGCCCGCGCCTACCCTGCTTTTCTCTTCTTGACAATCTGCCGTACGAGAAACAACAAGATCACGACGGTAATGATGATGGTTATAACCAAGCTGTACGTCTGTAAATAGCCGCCAATCTCCCGCCAGTTATCTCCAAGCATGAAACCCGCATAAATAAGGATGGAGTACCAAAGAGCCGAGCTTACGGCCGAAAGGATCGCCGTCTTTAAGACGTTCATTTCGGATAAACCGGCAAAAAACGACACGACGGCCCTTGTGCCGGCCATGAACCGGTTGGCGGCAATAACCCAGTAGCCGTACTTCCGGAACCAACGCTCCACTTTCTCGACCAACTCAACCGGGATGAACGGAACCTTGCCTTTCTCAAGAATCTTGTCCCCAAATTGCCAGCCAATGTAATACATGGCAAGAAAGCCCAATGTACTGCCGGCAGTGCCCAGCACGCAGGCAAGTACCGCGTTTCCCTTGCCTAGCGCTACAAGGGATCCGGCGAAGACAGCCAACACGTCGCTGGGGAATGGCGGAAAAATATTCTCGATAAAAGCGACCGCGAAAATCGCCAGGTACACAATAGCGGGATCGACATGTGTCAGGTATTGAATAATCTCTTCAAGTCCCGGCATGGTCAATCGTAATTAGCGCCACGGCATGGGCGGCAATCCCTTCCCCATTTCCGATAAATCCCATTCTCTCGCTTGTTGTGGCTTTGACTGAAACGAAGGACGGTTCCATGCAAAGGATACCGGCAATTTTTTCCTGAATGGCATCGATGAAAGGGCGGAGTTTCGGCTTTTCGAGAACCACGGTTGCATCGATATTTCCCGGTCGGTAGCCTCTGTCCTTGAGTATCGCGGCAACATTCCCGAGCAACTCCCCGCTGTCGATGCCCCGGTAGCGGTTGTCGTCATCCGGAAAGTGCAAGCCGATGTCGCCAAGGGCCGCGGCCCCGAGCAACGCGTCGGCAATGGCGTGCAGGAGAACGTCTCCGTCTGAATGTGCGACGGTGCTCATGTCCCGGCTAACCACGATTCCTCCGAGCTTAAGAACCCCGCCGCTCCGCAAGCGATGAACATCATAACCATAGCCAATACGAACCGGTATCAATAGCGCACCTCGAACGTTGTGATGGATGGATCATACTTCACAGGCGTGATGTTTACACTTTTGACATACGCGGAACGCGGTCCGATTCGCATTTCAGAAATAAATGCCTGCACCGCCGCTTCTTCCCCCTGGACTAATACTTCGACTTCACCGCTATAGAGATTCTTTACATAACCCGTCAGTCCCAGGGCAGTCGCATGACGATACGCAAAGTACCGGAAGCCGACTCCCTGCACCAGACCTGATATGATGAGCTTTGCCGCCGATGTCATGATGCCAAGATAACGGGAAGGAATTATCAAACAAAAGAGGCGTAACCACGGATTGATTTGCCTCCGATTTTTCACGTACCTTTATTGGATCGTAGATTTTAAACAAGGGACTATGAAGCGTAGAGAATTCATATCAAGTATTTGTGCGGGGATCTCGACAGGAAGCCTCCTCCCCGGAAGGGTGTTTCCAAATCAGCCATCGAGGTTTCGCGAAGAACGGTTGCTCGAGGCAGCGCGCAAGGCCGGTGCGGAATATGCCGTGGTACGCAAGGTCGTAAAAGAATTT
>JAJRXL010000118.1 GCA_024276335.1 Bacteroidota bacterium | reverse complement strand
TCGGAAAGATCATACAGCGCAGCCGTGAAGTCGCCAACCGCCTCTCGAAGGGCGTGGCCTATCTTTTCAAGAAAAACAAGGTGGATCACGTGGAAGCCTACGGGTCGTTTTCGTCGGTACATACCCTGGACTTGTTCGACGCCGAAGGCAAGAAAACCGGTTCCATCACGGGAAAACATATCATCATCGCCACGGGCGCGCATCCACGCTCGATTCCCGGGGTTACCATCGACCGGAAGAGGGTTATTACCAGCGCCGAGGCCATGGTGCTGGATAAAGTGCCGGAAAGCATGCTCATCATCGGCGCCGGAGCCATCGGGGTGGAATTTGCTTACTTTTACAACGCCCTCGGCACCAAGGTTACACTCGTGGAAATGTTGCGGCACGTTCTGCCCCTGGAAGACGAGGATGTATCGAAAGAACTGGAGCGCAGTTTCCGCAAGGCGAAAATCGGGATGAAGGTTGAGAGCAAGGTTACGGCTGTTGAAACCGGCGAGGATGGCGTGCGCGTCACCGTCGAGGGAAAGAAAGGCGTGGAAACCCTTTCGGTGGACCTCGTCCTGGTGGCGGTGGGAGTGGAAGGGAACGTGCAAAACTTCGGCCTCGAACGAATTGGCGTGAAGACTGACAAAGGCCGGATTCCCGTGGACGCTTCGTACCGCACGAACGTACCCGGTGTGTACGCTATCGGCGACGTCATCGGACCGCCCTGGCTCGCCCACGTGGCGTCGGCAGAGGGCATTGTTTGCGTGGAAACGATCGCGGGCAAGAATCCGGCACCTGTGAATTATGACAACATTCCTGCCTGTACCTACTGCCAACCGCAGGTGGCGAGTGTGGGCATGACGGAAGCGGCGGCGAAGGAAGCAGGTCACGAAGTCCGCGTGGGCAAGTTTCCTTTCACGGCCAGCGGCAAGGCTATCGCCCTCGGTCACGCTACTGGTTTCGTCAAACTGGTTTTCGATGCGAAGTACGGTGACCTCTTGGGGGCCCACATCATCGGGCCGGAGGCCACGGAGCTCATCGCCGAACTCGGGCTTGCCCGCACGCTGGAAGCAACGGAACAGGAAATCATGAAGACAGTCCATGCGCATCCCACGCTGGCAGAGGCGGTCATGGAAGCGGCGGCGGATTCGCTGGGCGAGGCTATCAATTTCTGAACGGGACGAAAAGAAGATGTATAACTCGAGGAAGGGCGCATCATGTTTCCCAGGTTGATTGGAGTAATTCACTTGTTGACACTGCCCGGCGCGCCCGGATACGAAGGAGACTTTACGTCAATCGAACAACGCGCGCTTGGGGACGCGGACGCCTATGCACGCGCCGGTTTCGACGGGATCCTGCTCGAGAACTTCGGCGACGTTCCGTTCTTCAAGGACCGGGTGGAGAGGGTGACCGTTGCAGCCATGAGCAGGATCGCATGCAGCCTGCGGGAAAAGTTTCCGGGTTTTCTCGGTGTGCAGGTGCTCCGGAACGATGCCCTCGCCGCGTTGGCCGTTGCCGCCGTGTCGGGAGCGGATTTCATCAGGGTGAACGTGCTCGCGGGTGTCATGGTCACCGACCAGGGCCTGGTAGAAGGCAACGCGGCGGAGATACAGCGTGACCGCGCCAGGTTGTCTCCTGAAGTTTCAATCTTCGCCGACGTCCTGGTGAAGCACGCACAACCCCTCTCGCCCCTTTCCATGCGCAGGGCGGTGAAAGACCTGGTTCAACGCGCGATGGCCGACGCGGTTATCGTCACGGGCGAGGCGACCGGCTCGCCTGTCGATTGGGAGGATTTGCGCGAAGCAAAGGCCGCTTCGACGGTTCCCGTGTACGCGGGTAGCGGTGTATCGCCGGGAACGGTTCGCCGGGCACTCGAAACCGCCGACGGTGTCATTGTCGGTTCCGCCGTGAAGCGCGACGGCGATCCCAGCAATGCCGTCGATTTCGAACGCGCGCGGGCATTCGTGAAGGAGGCAGGGGATTAGATCGTAAAAACCGGGCGCCGTAATTCCTCAGGGTTTCTCAGTGGCTGTTGACCAGTGTAACCTCGACGCGACGGTGCCTTGTCTGTTCCAACGGGGTAAGCGAAAAGCCTTCGTGTATGGCTCCG
This sequence comes from Bacteroidota bacterium, assembly GCA_024276335.1. Taxonomy (GTDB): domain Bacteria; phylum Bacteroidota; class Ignavibacteria; order SZUA-365; family JAADGX01; genus JAADGX01. Next base: position 2,135 of record JAJRXL010000118.1, on the reverse strand, counting down.
CATCCGATAGCTTTCAACCTTTGCGCTTGTATGCCCCGCTCGAGCAGGTAGCGTGTTACCGCGTCGGCGCGGCGGCGGGAAAGCGCCTGGTTGTATTCGTCGTCACCTATTTCATCGGCGTAGCCGCGTATTTCAGCCGTCACTCCGGGATGGATTTGGAGTTGGCGCACAACGTTGTCGAGCACCAACCGCGCTTCAGGCGTGATGTCGGTCTTGTCGAATTCGAAGTACACCTCGGACACCACGATAGCGATTTTCTTCTCCGATATTTTCTCATCCTTCAGGTACGAGTCAATGGCCAGCGCCTTCCGAAACGCCTCATCGACCTTCTCACGCGCAAGGGTTGCCTTCTCCTCGATTTTCATCGTGCGAGGAAAAATCGGGGCCGCGCCGTACCGGATCGGCGCACCGGTTTTCGTTTGCCGGGGAGTTTGTCGAAGCTCCGTGCCGGACCCGGAAGCGGCCGAGGACGGAGGCACGTTAGGATCGAGGCGGGGTGGATGAGCGTCGTTCGTCTCGGTTGGAAAGCCGTGTGCCCGGTCGGGAAGGGAATCCAACGCGGGTTCGGGAACCGTTACTTCGGAAACGGCGGGCGTAGTGATTTCCGTTGCCGTGACGGAGAGGGCCAGGGGCTTCCAACTGCGAATTGTAATTTCCCGTTTTTCCCGACCCACTGTCCGGCGGGTTGCCTCATCGAGTATCGATCCCACGGCGATCGCGTTTGCACCGAAAACAGGTTCAAGGTACCGGCTGATTTGCAAGATCTTTTCAGGAGACAGGTTTCTCGCAGTCCCGGTACGTGCCGAATCGGGTCCCGTGCTGTTCTTTCCAATTTCCAGGTCCGGGAGCTCTACGTCAACCACGTCGCCCTTGTCCACAATGTAGTGGAGTTCAATCTTTCCCGGCGCAAGAAGCGGCGTGGTTTTTACGGGTTCGACGGCAGCGGGTGGTTTCGACGTGCCGGCACCGGAGTCCACGGACACGTGAAGGAGCGAATCACGTGGCGGCCCGACCGAGATGGCTCCAACGGAGTCAGGGCGTTCGGGCATGGTCGAATCGACGTCCTCGCGTGCGACTGCTTTCGTGCTTCTCTTCGCATCGGAATCCGCAGCAGCAGTAGGGGTTTCATCAGCAGCGGGTGGTTCCGGAACGTTGGCATTGGAGTCCGCGGGCATGATCGATGCAGCGGGAGGTTCGGCGACCATGTTTTCAACGGAGTCGGCAGGCTCCGGGACGGTTGAATCGATGTTGTCCGCAGTGAAGGGCACGGCAACATCATTTACGATTGAATCCGTGGGTTGATATGCAGTGGAATCAACGCGCGTAACAGCGGCGGAATCTCCTGGCGCGTGCGGAGTTGATCTTTCCGGCGTGATCCCTGTCTGGATGGTCTGCCCGGTGTCGGCGCGTGCTTTGAACATGTCGATACCCAACGGGTGACCCAGGACTTTCACCGATCGCGGGTCTCCACGTCTCGTAATATTTCCCGCAATCTCTTCACCCGGAGATGCCGCGCTGTCAATTGGTACTGGTGGGAGTCCGGACAATTCCGGTTCGAGTCCGGCTTCCGATCCGAAAAACAGCCACGAGAGACCGAGCGTGGCCGAAGTAAATCCATCGTATTTTTGGCCCGCGATGGTGCCGTCCAGGTCGTCAATATTGGTAAGGTTGGCGGCAACATTCAGGCGCAAGGCCAGGCGGCTCGTGATCCGGTAATCGATGATAACACCGAGCGAATACATGAACTTGACGAGCAGATCCTCGTCGACTGGGAACCTGCCCTGGTTGGTTAAAACTTTCTTGCTCAGAATACCCGCGCGGGCAAACACGGCAGGTGTCGGATAATCGAAGTCGGTGTAAAACCTGAACATCGCTCCGAGCTGGCCGTAACCGAAGCCGGTCCGGATCTTGGAGCGCTCGACGTCCCACGCGAACATCCCTGCGCCCAGTGAAGCATGGAGCGCCAGCGCGTTGGTGGAGTAGTACTCGCCGTACACGGAACCGATGGGTCGGACCAGGTAGTCGTAGAGATGGATGGTGTAATCGTTGCCGAGGATGTTCCCGCCCAGGTCTATCCCGACAAGGTAATTGAGTTCCTGGGCCCGGGCGCCCGCGGAAAGAACGACGCACAGCAG
>JAJRXL010000017.1 GCA_024276335.1 Bacteroidota bacterium | reverse complement strand
GTCATCGATGCTTTGCACAGCGATATGTTCGATATCCTCCGGGAGATTGCTATACGATACTTCGAGGGATTGCTTGAGCAAACCAAACCTTGCAAAAAGATACGGCCGGAACGTGGAAGCCGGAAAAAAGGCAGCTTCCACACCGAGGCTACCGCTTAGGATGCGATTCGTGAATGCATACGTCGGATGCGAAGCTTCCAGCGTATTGCTTGCCCCTTTTGCTTCTGCATTGAAACGCACAAGGTTGTCTCCATACGAACCAAGACGCAGGTACAGCTTGAAAAACCCTCCGAATTTCCAAGGATTTGAAGCGCCGGGGAAATTCGCGCCGTCCTGTAAATCGCCATTAAACTGGGCGATGCTCACACCTCCCCCGAAACCAAAACGCTGTATCCTGGCCTCGGTGAGCGTGATCGTGGTAAAATCCATATTGCCCCGTGTCGTATCGACCTCTTGGGAATACAAATTCGCCGTTATCGTGAAAATGGAAACCACTACCGTCATGATATGAACCCGCGACCTATAAAATCGAAACGCGCGGCGGAAACATAAACAGGAAGATGGTTCCGGACCCCGTACCATAAAGGATCTCAACCAATGCATGTATCCTCACCAGTAAGTAACGGCACTGGACGTGCCAGGTGGTTCACTGTCAATGTACGAGTGCCCGATGGTTTGGTCAACATTTGATATGGATTGGTGCCAATACCCCACAAGATGACTCACACGTCACATCAGCGTGTAACTGAACCCGGCGGCAAGAGCCTGCTTGATCTGGGTCCTTCTCGTCTGTGCGATTTCATGAACCAGGAGAACGTTTAACGAAACATTGAAGTACCGATTCACACTCGCGGTAACGGTGTTGTCCCAACGTACATCCCAAACGTCCAGGGTCTCAAAAGCGGAAAAGAGGTTCAACTTCGACGTGTGCAAAATGTTTTCCATGATCGACCATTTCAGCGATGAGCCAAACTCAATGCCCGTCTGGAAACGCATGGTCTCGATTTTCTCCGGGGTCGCCGCATCGTCTGCAAACCCGTACAACGATGAGAATGTCTGCTTGAAAGCAATGCCCAGCCGGGTGGAAAAAACATCGGAGCGGGTAAACGTAAAGCCGAAGCCTTCAACAAGGTACCCGGGATCGAAGAACCCGGAAGTCTGGTCGCGCAGCTCCGCCTTGGTCCGGGGATCGATGCGGATTTTATATCCCGGAGCAATCTGTGTGCGCAATTGTAACGAGGCGTATGGATCGACTTTCCACCCTACGTTTTTTGAATACACGCTTTCAAAGAACAATTCATCATCGGTTTTCTCGAAGTCGCCATCGGCGATCTTTGTTCGGCCATGAGTCAGTTTCAACGTGCTTTTCCAGCGGTATTCTTTCCGTGTGAAATCGAAAAGGCCGTTCGTCAGGAACGTCCACGCTATACTGCTCTCCCCTCCCTGGGTCCAATTATGCAGGCTGACTTGCGAGAGATTCAGACCAATCACCAGGCTGTTATTCCATCCGTATTCCGGCGTCTTTTTCTCCTCCTGGGCTGAACTCGCCACAACCATGAGACAGGAAAGCATAGTAATAATCATGGCCCTCATGAAGCTGATTCTCCTTGATGATGTTCTCGTGGCATGATGAATACGAAAGGCGCGCCTCTCGTGACGGGCGCGCCGTGTTTTACGTACCACTCGGCTACTTGATGATACGAAATTCAATGCGGCGATTCTTGGCCCGGTTTTCCGGAGAGGTGTTTGGTACCCGCGGTTCAGATTCGCCGTAACCAGCGTACGTGACGCGGTCCGGATCAATGCCCCGGTCGATCAACCACGTGCGCACCGCACGCGCACGGGCTTCACTCAAGCGCTGGTTCGCCGAGGCGCTCCCGATGTCATCCGTGTGCCCGCGGATTTCGACCCTGATGTTCTCGTAGGCCTTCAAGGTATTCAACGCCCGATGCAAGACGCCCTCGGACTCGGGACGAATCCGCGATTTGTTGGTTTCAAATGTAATCCCTTCGAGCACGATGTTGCCCGATTCGGTGATCTTCAGGATATCAGCCACGAGAGGATCGGTCCCTTTTTCGATCTCGATGTTGTCATTCACGCCGTCACCATCGGTATCCGCTCTGAGCGGATCCGTGTGGCTCGTATTCCTCTCCTCGCAGTCGGTCAGCGCGTCACCGTCGGTGTCTAGCTTCAAAGGATCGGTTTTCATGTCGATTACTTCCAGACCATCTTCACACCCATCCTTATCGGTATCTTTTTTCAACGGGTTGGTCTTGTAAACCAATAGCTCATCCCTATCGTTCAACCGGTCGCCGTCCGTATCCGCTTTTGTAGGATCCGTGTGATACCGTTTAACTTCGTCGCCATCGTTCAGTCCATCACCGTCCGTATCCTTTACCGTCGGGTCCGTTCCGTACAAGGCTATTTCATCATTATCCATCAACCCGTCGCCATCCGTATCCTTCGTTCCCGTCCGGGTTTCAACCGCCTCTGCTCTTTTTTCCTTCTTACCACCCATAAAAAGCGTAAAACCCATTTTCACACTGGCGAAATTATCGTTGACATTAGATTTCCAGAGGTCAAGGTTATCACTGAACGTCAAGGTTTTCTCGAGTTCAATAAACACGTCAAAAGCCTCCGATACGGTCCAGGCAACGCCGAAACCCAAGGGCACCGAACCAGTCATGGACTCCTTGTCACCGCGATAGCGATTCCAGAGGGACTGCCACACATCCCCCTTAATCGTGGCATCGGGATTATGGAACAGCATTCCAACGCCTCCATACCCGTATGGACGGATATCCGACTTCGGGAAAAAATCGAAGAGCAATTCTCCATCGATCATGATCGTGTTGTTCTTGAACGAGTATCCCTCGCCAACGGCATCTATGAATTGCGCTTCCAAAGGGAAATATCCCACCCTTCCACGGACTCGAAGGATGAGAAAATCGTCAATGAGATCAACAAGTTTTACCGTGAGAAACAGATTCCCCCCGATTTTCCAGGGGTTTTCGGCGCCGGGGAACGTCCCCCCGTCCTGGACATCCCCGGCGAACTGGGTAAGACCGAGCGCAATACCGATACCCAGAGGTTCCGAACGTACATAATCCGTGGTGTGGCGGGCTTCTCGTTTCTCCTGCTGAGCTTGTGCCGCTGGTATCATAATACCGGCGATCACCAGCACAAGCATGACGAAGCACGTTTTCAACTTCATCTGTTACCTCCCAAATAACTGGTATCTATTTTCATATTCAAATCGCAATCATCTTCAATGATAGACAAAAAGGGAACATACAAAATACACTCATATATGATAACTTGAAGTCCATTACAACGTCTCTCAGGGGACGAAGCCCTTTTCCGGTCAAGAAGCTATCGGACTTCATTCATCCGGAAGAATGCTTCCTCGCGGTATTCAGCCACAAAATAACGAACCGGTTCCGGGAAAAAGTTCCTCTTCAAGGGTGGATGTCTCCGCGGCAGGAACTGACGATTACGCGTTTTTCGTCTTTGCTAAAAATTTCTCGCTACAACCAGGGTGGCCTTTGCCGTTGAAACAACGTTCGACTGAACATCCATACCCTCCAGAACAACGATATACATCCCCACATCCAGCGGCCTGTTATTCTCATCGTACCCATTGAATAGAAGTTCGCCGTTGCTTCCGGAGGGGACGTTATTTGCCAGCGTCCTGAGCAGCAATCCCCTGCTGTCGTAAAGGCGGATACGCACCTGCGAGACAGCGGCCGGGAGATTCCATCGAACAACGGTAACGTCTTCGTGACCGTCTCCGTCAGGTGAAAAAGGATTCGGTGTAATCGTCATTACCGCCCTTTCACCGGCCCGGCTGGGCAAGTCCATATAGATGCTGTTTGTTCGACAGGGCGTCGCACCCCGGGAAGAGACACACGAACTCCATGCTTCGGGCGTGTTGCCATCAAAGCGCGGGTTGATTCGCTCCAGCGAGATGCCGGTCGTTGAAGTCAGAGCAGGGTTATGCCAACCATCCGAATACCTCACGCTGTCGTGCACTGTCATACCGCCATCGAACAGGACCACTTCGTCCTCGTCGTTATTGAGATTGAGCGAAGAGCGGTTCAGAATCGCACTTGCCCCCTCCGATCCCGGTACGCATATATTCCCATACGTCGTGAAAATACTGGAATCGGCTGCTACAACGAGAAATCCTCCCGGCTGTACCACCGTCGGGTTTTCCGGAAATGCAAGAAGCGTGCGCTTGCCATCCGCACCCGGTTGATCGGTAATGAACCAGCCCGAAACGTCGATCGGACGAGATCCGGTATTGACATATTCAACGAATTCACAGCCCCCCGGCGGCGGGGCGTACAGTATCTCGTTCACCACCAGCAAGCCTGGTGGATAGCTGTTGTACACCATCAGAGCGAGAGTATCGTTTTCGCGGCGAAGGTCTTTGTCGAGAAAAACCGTTCCGATGTATTGCACGGCTCCAGGTACTGTATCACCGACGACAAAGACGATCCATGCAGAGTCGCCACCCGGCAAATCCGGTATCGAATACGGACCCGCGACACGCTCGTGCGGTCGGGCAATTCCATCGACGTCGCGATCGTGAAACAGGGACGCTTCACCGCCACTGGCAAGGGACAAGCCCTCGTTTAATACTTTCAAACGAATGACCGAATCCTTTTTCTCAAGCGTGACTGCCGCGATATCGAAAAGAACGGGCGAGATGGAATTCGATCTCCCGGGAGTGCTGCCTTCCTTGTCGATCGAAGACGCCCAGTTTTGTTCATCAAGGCTAGACGCCGTTGCGGAAACACGCTCGAGAGATTTCCCGCCCGTTCCACCCCACGACGGGGAGTACCGCACGCTGTCCACGAGCTTCCCCCGCGGGTCGATGAGCCTGACGGCATCACCGGTGTTATTCAGCGCCGGGAGCGATATTACAACAACAGGCGCCGGAATGCCCGCATGATAATCGACGACGGTAAGCGATTTCGTGAGAACAAGAAACCCGCCGGCCGGTACAATCGAATCAACAGTGATGGTAACCAAGCTCCGTTCATCGCCGATACGCCAGCCCCGGATATGTATTGCAGAAGAAGCGGTGTTGTATAATTCAACCCATTCCGGCTCGCCACCTGCCGGGGCGAACATGATCTCGTTTACGACCAGCGAAACCTGCCCCGATACCGGAAACACCTCACATGCCAGGAGCACCGCTGAACAAAGGTAATATCGAAGAAACCGCCTTCCCGTTGTAAAAATCATAATAAAAATAACCGAATATTTTTGTTTATTGCAATCATGCCCTCTTTCAACAGTTACCCCATCACGTTTTTAGACATGCGTATGCTTGACATTCTGCCCACGATCGTGTAAATTCTATTGATTGTATTTTTTAACAAGCCCACGCTACATGAAAAAGCTTCTTTTAGTATTCATCCTGTTTGCGGCGATGCCACTCTTTTCCGGCGCTTACATCGAGTTTTTCACCGGCCGCAGTGACGGAGAAAACATTACACTGGAATGGAAAACGCACCAGGAAGATAACGTCAGCGCTTTTGATATCGAGCGGAAAGCCGGTGTTGACGGTCAATTCATCATGCTGGCACGCGTTGAACCTCGCGGGCCAAACTCGCATTATACGTACGTAGATAAGTCGGCGTTCAAATCCGTGGAATCCCTGTACATCTACCGCTTGAAGATCGTGGACAATGACCCCTCCGCTCCCCCATCGTATTCGAAAGAGGTGCATGTTTCCCACAGTGTCAGTAGTGTGAAAAGGACATGGGGTAGTATCAAGGCTATGTTTCGGTGAATGAGTATGCTTGTTTCCTCCTCGCGGGCACAACATTTCGTTGATGCCCTTTTTTTATACCTCGTTATTCTATGACCGGACTCAAACGAACGCCGGTCGCGACCGCTTTTCTTGCAGCGGTTATTGCAATCCTGCTTCTCTCCTGCGCAGGTCCTCTCCAATTGCGGTTCCAGTTTCCTGCCGGGGAACCTTACGTGCGTGTATGTCTGGACAATACAGACCGCCAGATTGAAATCGGGCTCGACGGAGATATTGAACTCAGGCACGGCACGAGAAAATATCGGGTCGTAGGCAAGTCGCGCTTAACGGTTGAGCTCGGCGATAATAACCTGTTGGTTGTTTCGGCGGATGGAAAATATATCGGCGGCTTTTCCACACAGATCTCCTGTACGCACATCCCTTCCGGACGATTCTTCCGTTACAAGAAACGCATGTACTCGGACACGATACGAATCGCGACAGACGGCGAGGCCCTGTACGTGCTCAACGTCCTGCCGGTGGAACGCTATCTTGCCGGGGTAATCCCCAACGAAATCGGGCACAGGAAAAAGGAGGAAGCGGAAGCCGTCATGGCGCAGGCAGTGCTGGCTCGCACGTACGTCCTGAGCAAGGTGATCATCCCGATGGTTCGCCTCTTCGACGTGTACGACGACACTCGCGACCAGGTTTTTTCCGGTGCCGCCGACGCGGGGCCACTGGTGAAAACCGCCCTGAGCAGATCGAGAGGCGTCGTCCTCGCTTACGGCGACAGGCTTGCCCGTGTATTTTACCATTCCACTTGCGGGGGTGCGACAGCCGCTCCGGAAGAGACCTGGAGCACCTCGCCTCGCATTCCCTACCTGACGTCCATCCGGGACCGCGGTCGTTACCGCGCATGGTGTTCTCCCTCTCCGTTCTTTCGATGGAAAGAGCGATACACACGCAAAAGAATGGAGCAGCTTATCAAAAAATACCTGCCTGCGACATTGCCCGAATACAAAAACGAACGCTTTACCAAAAGCGACTTTCTCCTCGGGATATTCATCAAGGAGCGGTATGCAAGCGGCAGGGTGAAGAAATTGGCCGTCGTTTTCGGCAACAAGCACAAGAGGCGAACATTTACGCTCTTTTCAGACAAAATCCGATACGTTTTACGCAAACCCACGCACGAGAAGGTGTTGAACAGCTCGTTGTTCGATATCCACGTCACGCGTGATGCCCGGCAGTGGATATCATCAATTACCCTTGAAGGAGCAGGAAAAGGGCACGGTGTCGGCATGTGCCAGTGGGGAGCTATCGGGCAAGCCCGCGCCGGTATATCCCATGAACGCATCCTTGCGTTCTATTTTCCCGGCACCCGCCTGACGACATTGTACTGAAACTTCTTGAGGTAACGTTTCCATTTTGCCCTCATATCAACGAAATATTGGCCGGGGAGGAGGATTTTTTTGTTATTTCGGCTGAAATTTCGTATTTTTTAGGGTATTTGTTTTTTCCATCGAACCGGGAGATGCAATGGCAAAGCCTCTTAGTATCATGTATGTTGCCAGTGAAGTTGTTCCTTTCGCCAAAACCGGTGGCTTGGCTGATGTTGCCGGGGCGATGCCACAAATAGTCCGCGAATTGGGGCACGATATCCGCATCATGATGCCGAAATACGCTTCGGTCAGCGAGCGGATTTTTAAAATACATGACATAAAACGCCTGACCGACATACCCATAAAAGTCGGGGATGAAACGCATCTGGGTAGTATCAAGTCCTCGTTTATTACAAACCTGAAATCGAAGGTCCAGGTGTATTTTCTTCATAATTCCGAATATTTCGATCGGCCAGGGCTCTACACGGACCCCAAAACACTCAAGGATTACCCTGATAACGACGATCGGTTCATTTTTTTTGCTAGGAGCGTCGTACAAACCCTCAACCGCCTGGGGTGGATACCCGATATCCTTCATATCAACGACTGGCAATCGGGGCTTATTGCCGCGTATGCACGAACGATATTCCGGGATGAACCTCAATTCAAAAAAATCAAGATCGTCTTCACCGTTCATAACGCGGCCTACCAGGGAATTTTCGACAAATCATCGTTCTATAAAACGGGGCTGCCGGAAGAGTTCTTCAGTCCGGACTACCTCGAATTCAACGGCAAACTCAACTGCCTCAAGGCAGGATTGATGTTTTCCGACGCCATTACGACCGTCAGTCCGACTTACGCGAAGGAAATCCAAAGCAGTCCTGAATATGGATGCGGGTTGGAAAGCCTGTTTTACAAGCTCCGGCGAAAAACGAAAGCGATTCTCAACGGCGCGGATTATTCCGTCTGGAACCCTGAAACAGATGAGCTCATTGCGGCCACATACAGCACCGAAGACCTGGCTCCAAAGCTCGAGAACAAAAAGGAACTGGCCGAATATTTCAAGCTGAAATTCGACCCCAAAACACCGATCATCGGTATGGTCTCCCGCCTCGTTGATCAAAAGGGATTGGACCTGCTCGTAAAAGCGCTCAAACGCATCCTCGCTATGAAGTGCCAGCTCGTCATTCTCGGTACCGGCGAAGAAAAATATCATCGACTTCTAAAGGAGGCAGCCAAGGCCAACAAGAAGCAGATGGGTCTGGAATTGGCATTTGATGAAAAACTGGCCCACTTGATCGAAGCGGGAAGTGATATGTTTCTCATGCCCTCTAAGTACGAGCCTTGCGGGTTAAACCAGTTCTACAGCCTCCGTTATGGCACGTTGCCTATCGTACGCAAGACCGGTGGACTCGCCGATACTGTCGTGGACTTGAATGAACAGCCGAATTCGGGAACCGGCTTCGTATTTGAAACATACGATGCGCGCGAACTGGTCGCCACGGTGAAGCGTGCCCTTGCGGCATTCAAGGATGAAAAATGCTGGCAGCGAGCGATGATCCGGGCCATGAACAAGGATTTCAGTTGGAACAAATCAGCCGCGCAATATATCGATCTCTACCGCAAATTGATGAAAAAATAGAATGAACACCGGGGATGCTGCAATTGCCCTTGTGCATTCCTCGCTTTTTCGATATGTTCAATGATGGCTTTTTCGTGACTGGTGTCGCGAATGTTCTGTGTGTTAATTTGTGAAATTCAACCGCGTGAGACATTTCCCATCTCTCGTTATTCTTATCCTGGCCACAATGCTCTAC
>JAJRXL010000117.1 GCA_024276335.1 Bacteroidota bacterium | reverse complement strand
GCACGGCGTCGGGCAATCCCTGCGCGGGAGCGTACGAGCCAAACAGGGCAACGCTAAGGAGCACGAGGAACGGATTCGTATAGGAACGCATGGCGGTCTCGAGAATGTTTCAACTTATGCTGCTATAGTACGAAAACGGAAGGGAAAGGAAAAATTGTTCAGGTCAGAGGTTCGAGGTCAGAGGTGATAGGTGCATATCTGCGCTTCTTGTAGAGAGCGGACGAGGAGAAGGGGAAACAAGGAGATTATCGAATTTGAGATTTGAGATTTGGGATTTTTCTATCTTTGTGCTCTTTGTGTCATTTGTGGTTAATAAGATGATCGAAGACAAACCGTTGAAACGGTTACGGGATTAGTCCGTAACGGACACGTGCTCCACGGATGAATCCGTGGGCTGATTCACAATGCAATTCGAAACCATATTCGTCAATCCGCCAATTCGCATATTCGAAAATCATTTAGCATTTAGAATCCAGCATCCAGCATAGCTCTCCCGTCGTCCGTGGTCCGTCGTCAGGTTCCTCACTCTTCAAACCGAAACAGCACCATGTGCGAGAGTTGCAAGGTTTCCACGCGTGTAAAGCCAGCCTGGCGAGCCAGCGCGATCACGGTTTCTTCTTTCAACCGGTGCGCGAGCGGCGGACCGGTTTCCTCCTCGCGGTATGGCCACTCGAGAACCGCGACCCGCATGCGGGTCACTCGCCGTGCTTCCTCAAGCGCCAGCTGAGTATCGTCCGTCTCATGCAAAACATGACCGAGGTACACGAGATCGAAGGAATCGTCCGGGAACGGAATATCCTCGGCTGCTCCCTCTACGAATGTTCCGCCAGGAATGAAACCGCGGGCCGTTTCCAGCATGTGGGGATTGGGATCCAGGCCGGTCACTTCCGCGCCGCGCCGCGCGAACTCTTCCGCGAATACGCCGCTTCCCGTGCCCACGTCGAGAACGGAGATGGGGGTTATTCCTTCCAGGCACAGGTCAACCACGCGGTCCACCTCCAGGAGCTCGGTACGCTCGGCGGAGCGCAAGCGTTCGATCGCGTCATTGAACCGTTTTTCATGTTTCATGTGCTTCCCTTCTCTTTTCTTACAAGCCACCCGGGCTGGCGTATCCAGAAATACACTGCCTGGAACGTGACAAAGACGAACTGCACGGCGACGATGGTGTTGGTCAATGAATCGGAGGGAACGAAGGGCTTGAGGTCCGGGCGGGTGATGATTAGCACACCCACCACCGTCACGGCCAGGACGAAAAAGACCAGTCCCATGATGATCCGGTTCGACTCCCGCTTGAAATCGGAAAACGACACGGAACCCGAGAAATTGGGGATAAGACTGCCCCGCGACAGGATCGGCCAGGCCAGCCACCAGCCGATAACCAAAAGGATGAGCTTGCCGGCGGGGATGAGAAAAGCAATCGCCGTCACCAGCCCCATGACCAGCCACCAGACAAGTACGCGTTTTCTTATCATGATACTTTTCGATCCTCGTGTAATTTATTATCAGAAACCGGCCCGTCCCTTTCAGGACGCCGCCAATCAATGAATCAATTTGTCCTTGGAACGTAGAGAAATTCCGGGCGCCATGATGCCCCTGTTACAGGATAAAAAACTTCGTCGTCTTTGAAAACCCGCCGCCGTAAAAAATACCACCGTCCGACTTCCCGCTCCATCCCCAATCTGTCTTCTGCTCCAAGTACGACGGCGCCGAACTGCTCCCTTCGAAAAGAGTCCGCGAGCTGTTTCATCAATTGTTTTCCCTGCACGGTATCAATTAATCCATTCCCGCATTATCATCCATGTCCCACCTTGCTATATGAATACCAGGTGGCGAAGAGATTCAGGAAGTAGGTGGAGAGGGTGATGAAACCGAACGTTCTGCTCGCGAGGAAAGAGTACCCTACCATCCCGAGAAGAGCCAGGTAATAAAGGACGATGTAGGGCCATACCAACGGGGTACCGCGGAAATCCGACTTCAGGACATAATCCAGCGCCAGTTCCACGGCGGCAAACAGCACGAGGAACGAGGGAAGGAAAACCGTCCACCAATCACGCCCGCCGGTAAAATTCCGTATGACGGCCAGGACCACCGGGATAACCGTGACAAGAAAAACCACGCCCAGCACATGCTCTGCTTTTCCCAAACCCTTTGCCCGGCACACGAACATCACGGCAAGTATTACATTCACGAGGTTGGCAATCACGAACACCGTGATATCGATCGTCCGATTATCGATGTGGGAGAGCATTACACCCCTAAAATAGCAGGATCAAGTAATATTGCAATCTCACTCGGGAAACGCGGTTAAAGAAATCCCGGTTGAATTGCACACTCATTCCGTGTTGCGAGCTTCTCCAACATGAATAACGTGTTCCGTGATGTCCGGTCGCCGGCCGGTTCGATAAACTACCAGGTCGGTATCCTTCCTAATAGGAGAACAGGTTGTATTTCAGGGCCACTTGCGCGATAACCGCGGAGTCCTCGATTTTAGCGACGTTGTACCACTTCACTTCCCCGCCAACGTGGAGTGTCTCGCTAATAGGAGTCAGCCATGTGACTGCAAACGCCATTCCGTTGCTCCAGCTCGAACTCACGACCTTGTTATCAAACGATTCCATCGACGAGTAGAGCATCATGCCGCCAATTCCCGCGCTCACTTCGAAACCGGGGTGCAACTCCATCGCGAACACGAGCATGATGGGAACGGCATCGAGAAATATCGTGACATCCGTCGTGCCGGATTTCGAACGAAAGCTCTTTCTTTCAAGGGTATAAAGGGGGAGGTAGCCCGATTCAACCCCGACCCGCAGCAGGTGTTCAGGCTTCCACATCAGCTTCGCGGTTGCGTTGAACGAGTGCTTGTTCATGCTGTTCATACCCAGGGAGGTGATATAGTACGAATAACCGGCGCCTATGCTGACATTGACCTCGTAAGGGGGCTCATTCTCCTGTGCGAACGCGTGGACCGCGAAGACAATGAGAAATAACAGGAACGCCGCGTGCTTCAAACAGGAACTACCTTGCATAGTGAAAGTATGCCACGATCGTTGGATAATTCGTCAGGATGCCATCGAATTCACTTTGCCCGATGAATTTGGAAATGAAGTTTATCTGGTCGAGTGTCCAGGTAAAAACCCTCCGTCCCTCTCCGTGCATCTCCTGGACCAGGGCGAGCTGGGTGCCGAGCGTCCACCGGGGAGCCCAAACCCTTGAACCCGTGCGGCGTACATCCGTGACGTCCAATTCGCACAGGGCCGTGACGTTCTCGAAACCCCGGTACTGCAGGAAATTGTCGCGCGCAAATTCGGAGGGTAAGCCGACCATTATTTCCAGCGTTCTTCCCATCTGTTTCGCCCGTTTCAGTATCTCCTGTTGGATCGGGATGACGTAGGGCATGGCGTTCTTTTCGGATTTCATGTCAAGCCAAACGAATTCGAGCTGCGTCTCTTCAAGCACGTACTCCAGCATTTCTCTCAACGTCGGTATTTTTTCACCGTTTACGAGACGAACAAAGGACTGCAATTGCTCGAGATTGAAATCCTCGATCGGTCCCCAGAGCGGACTTTCGGCGGTTAATCGCAGGTTGATGTACGTATCGTGAAAAATGAACGGCACATTGTCCTTGCTGAGCTTCACGTCGATCTCGATCCCGTTCGCACCGAAGTACTCCGCGTAAGGCACGATCTCGATGCTGTTTTCCGCGGCGCCGACATGGTCGGAATTCCTGCCGCCTGCACGATGGGCGATAATGTAGAACTTGTTGTTGC
>JAJRXL010000116.1 GCA_024276335.1 Bacteroidota bacterium | reverse complement strand
CTCGAAAATGTCCTTCAGTTTCGCGGCGATCTGTTTTCCCGTTTCATAATCGTTGTTGGCAAGATACGAGGCCACCACGCCTCCCGCGCAAGCGGTAAGCGCAATCAACCCTTCGTGGTATCGCTCCAGCAACTCGAAATCGATCCGGGGTTTGTAGTAGAAGCCCTCGAGAAATCCCAGTGAGGTCAGCTTCATAAGATTCCGATAGCCGGTCCGGTTTTTCGCCAGCAACACGATGTGATTATAGCCGTGTCGTTTCCCCTCGGGATGCTTGTCACCCAACTGATGCTTGTCGAACCGGGAACCGCGGGTCACCATGTACATTTCGTTTCCGATGATCGGCTTTATTCCCCGCTTTTTCGCCTTCTTGTAAAACTCGATGGCGCCGAACATGACGCCGTGATCGGTCAGGGCGAACGCCGGCATGTCATACGCCTTGGCCGTGTCCAGCAACGCGTCGATGGTACAGGCCGCGTCAAGGAGACTGTAGTGTGAATGGTTATGCAGGTGAATGAACTTCGGCATGAAGGGGTGAAGGTTTTCAACAACCAAAAGAACGTGCCAGGAAATATACATCTGCCTATTTCGATTCACAAAGGAGCACGTGCGACTCGACCCTAAGTGATTTATCCACCGGGGGTTTCAGCCGCCGCCGGTTTGCCGTTGCATCGGTCAACTCGCTCGAAGGGCTTCGGCGTGTTTGGAAAACTCCACCGGAACACCGTAACATGCAGGTATGGGATCCCAGGAACGCATAAAACGCGTCAAGGAACAGCGCCGGGCCGACATCCTGGATGCCGCCGAAAAGGTCTTTTTCTCGAGGGGTTTCGACGCCAAGTTATCCGACATCGCCGAACAGGCGGAACTTGCCAAGGGAACCATTTACCTGTATTTCAACAGCAAGGAAGACCTGTACTTCTCCGTCCTGCTTCGAGGGCTTGACATCCTGGCGGAGATGTTTGAGAAGGCATTCGATACTACGCTCTCGCCTGTAGAACAGCTCCGCACATACAGCACGGAGTACGCCTCGTACTTTCGGGAACACCGCCCGTTTTTCCGCATGCTATACCGCTATGAACACCCCAGAATCCGGACACAGGTTTCTCCCGCAATCCTGCACCAGCTTTCTCGCAGGTCAAAGGGGCTGTTAACCTTCGTAGCCAATGCAATAAAGCGTGGAATTCACGAGGGCTTATTTCGTTCCGATCTCGATCCCCTGCAGGCAACGGTCGTCTTGTGGACTTCGCTGAGCGGGATTCTCCGTGAAATCGATCTCAACGAAAACGATCCCTTGTGGTCCCCGTCCGATCTCCAGGCGCCGCTTTCCAGCGTGAACCTGGAGGAACTCTACAATCTCTCGTTCGACCTGCTACTGCGCGGCCTGAGCGCTTGAACAAACCATTCACCACGGGAGGCTGAGCGCCTCCGGCATCGTAACCATCCCCAGAACGACCTGCGCCCCGACCAGTATCACACCTGCAACAGCGCCTGCAACAACCTCCGCCGTCGTATGCGCTTTCAGGTGGATACGTGCCCATCCCAAAACAATGATCAAAGGAACCGCGAGGACTACCGGGAAACCGTACACCAAGGTCAATAGGGTAAGCGGGCCTGTCAGGCCCATCAGGTGCGCGCTGATTTTCCAACGAACATTGATAAGGGCGAGAACAGCGGTATTGATGCCGTAACACCATGCCAGGCCCCACAGGAAAACACCCGCACCCAGCGTTATCAAGATGACCATGCCGGCCAGGGAGCTGACCACGGCAAACATGTACGGCGTAGTCCGGTCTTCCTTCTCCGGCACGTCGTAGGCGGATACCCGGTAACGTTTTCGGAGCCAAAGGACGTACATCATGGGAAGCAGGTTCGTAAAAACCAGGCCGACACCGGCGAGCAATAACCGGTGAAACGCGTCGCCGGTTTCATAGCGAAATGCGAATACGAGAAATACTCCCGCGGCATTGACCGGGGGAATCAGTGCGATGGATATTACCATCGCGATGTGATCACGCTTGGAGGCGGGCATCACGAACCCGCGAATGCGTCAGTGCCGCAAGCGTACAAGGAAACCGATCGAAAATACCGGGATGCCATGGACCAGAGCCGCAGTTATTTCAGGTACAGGATTTTCCTGGTTACCGCGAACGCTCCGGATTCGAAACGCACGAGATACATGCCGCCCGGCAGATTCATTGGGCGCCAGGCAAACACGTGACGGCCTGCCGAAAAGCTCCGTGAAACAACGGTCGCCATCTTCTCGCCGCTCGTACTGAAGATACTGACGCTCACCTCGGCGGGCCTGCTCAGGACAAAGCTGATGTTCGTTAACGGTGCGGGATTTGACGACGCGGGCCCGAAAGGATTCGGGTAATTCCGCTCCACGATCACTTCCGTCGGTTTGGACGGAGGAGCACCGACGGCCGTCAGCGATCCGGTAAAGAACCGCCACACCGCCGACCACGGACCGGCGCCCCCGTCGTTGAACGCTCTCACTCTCCAGAAATACCAAGTATCGGGGCCTAACGCCGCCACGGGATATGAAGTCGAGGCAAGGTTATCCGCGTCCAGCACCGGGGAGTCGAAATTCTTCTCACGCGCAAGCTGAACCTGGTAACGGGAGGCGCCCGGCACCGTGTGCCAAGAGAGAACCGGACGTACCGCTACGTTCTCGGAATTGTCAGGCGGCGACAGGAGCGAGGGTGATGGCGGCGGAACATCGACAGTCGTGAAGCTCCAGGCCGGTGACCACGAACTTGCGCCGTAAGTGCTTACGGCCTTCACCCGCCAGAAATACGTCGTCTTTCGGGAGAGACCGTCGGCGACATAGGTACTACTAGCCAGGCTGTCCTCGTCGATCAACGGGGTATCGAACACCGGCCCTGCCGATACCTGTATCCGGTACCACCCCGCCCCGGGCGCGGATTCCCACTTCAAACGGGCTGGAATCGGGACGCCCGTCGTTCCCTGCGCAGGCGAGAGGAGCACGGGCGCGGGCGGCACGGGTGGAGCTGTCGTAAAACTCCAGACCGACGACCAGCCGCTGCTGCCTGCCTCGTTTTCCGCCTTTACCCTCCAATGATAGCGGGCATCGTACGCAAGCGGGCCAAGGATGGGCGAAACGGTTTGACGTGTCGTGCCGTCACTCACGACGTCGGCGAACTGTCCGTCCCGCGCGAGCTGGTACCTGTACGTGACGCGCTCACCCGACTGCTCCCACCGGAGGCGCACCAGCAAGGGGCGGTTCCGGCTCCCGTCGGCGGGAAACACCAGGCGGGGAGCAGCGGGCGGTAGCAGGGCCGTTCGAAACGACCACGTCGCCGACCAGTCCGAAACGCCGCCGGCGTTTCGCGCCCGCACACGCCAGAAATACTGCGTCTCGGGAAACATGGAAGAAGGCGTCCACGACGTATCGGTCGCCGCGCTGTCCGTGGCAACGATAGTTTTGAAAGTTGGGTCGCCGGCAATCTGTACACTGTAATACTCCGCCCGGGCCGCGCTCCGCCATTCCAGGGCGACGGGCATAGACACTTTTGCCGCTCCATCTGCGGGCCGAACCAGTGTAACCGGTGCCGGTACCTGAGGTACCACGGTAAAACTCCAGGTCTCCGACCAATCGCTCACGCCTCCCGCGTTCACCGCTCTCACCCTCCAGAAATACCGTTTCCCATTGACAAGAGAATTTGTCAACGCTATCGTGTCGAAGACACCGGTACGATCCATGACGACATCATGAAAAAGTGAATCCCGCGAGAGTTGGAAATCGTAATACGCCGCGCGCGGTGTGCCATGCCACACAAGGCCGACGACACGGGGGTGATGCACGGACATGTTTTTCGGCGCTGAAAGCCGCGGTGTGGCCGGTCTTTGCACGACGGTCTTGAACCGCCACGTGGGCGACCACGGACCGGTGCCCCCGGGATTGAGCGCCTGGACGCGCCAGTAGTACCACCGGTCGTGTGCAAACTCCGGCGGAACGTACGTGGAATCAGTAATAGTGGAATCCCGGACAATAACGTCGCCGAACGTCGAGTCGCGCGCCACTACGAGCCGGTAACGGGCGGCTCGTGGAGCAGGATGCCATTGAAAAGCCACCGTGGTCTTCAGATCAACGTCGCCATTCGCGGGTGATATCAGGACCAGATATCCAGGTGGTTCAATTGCCGTGGTAAACATCCACCTTTCCGACCAGGGGCCGAACCCGCCTTTGTTCCTGGCTCGTACCCTCCAGAAAAAGGTCGTTTCAAAATCCAGGCCGTGGACGTCATACGAAGTGGCATTAAAGTTCGAGGCGTCGATAGCCAAGTGTTGGAAACCGGCATCCCTCGCCACCTGGACCTGGTACGTCTCCGCCCGCGAGGAAGAATCCCATTGGAGCGTTACGGCCGGGGGCAAGTGAGCCGCGTTGTGGACGGGGGCGACGAGCACGGGCGCTTCGGGCGCGGCCATGATGGTTGTGAACGACCTGATCTCCGACCACTTGCTGGAAGTGACATCGTTCACGGCTTGCACTCTCCAGTAGTAGCCGCGATCATGCACAAGTGCCTGGGCGCGGTACTCCGTGGTTTGAAGGAGCGAAGCATCGATGACAAGCGAGGTGAAAGAAGGAGACTCGGAAACCTGGATGTGATACGACGTCGCCCTTTCGACGGGTCGCCAGGTGAAGTGAACGTTCACCGCCAGGTCTTGAGCACCGTTAACAGGCTCCAGGAGTTCCGGCGGCCCTGCTGGCGGAAGGGCGATTGGAAACTCGTGGAAGGACAGCGCCCCGATTCCCCGCGTGTTCGTGATCCAGGGGCCTTCGTACACGGCGGAGCTGTTGTTGTACGTCCTGCCGGGAAGGTAGGTAATCGTGGTGGCGGTGCTGGAGCCGGCGAGTTTCAGGATAACCTTGTTTCCCTCCGCGCGTCCCGATATTACCTGCCCCCACGTTCCATCGAGGTAGAAGTAATCCACCATGCGGTGGCCCTTGTAATCCACGGGCCATATCAGCGAATCGGTGCGCGAAAACTCGAGCACGATTTCGTCCTGGGACGTCGTGCTGTAATACGCGGTCGCAATGTCCGGCGGATTGATGTTGACGGTATCCGCTGCGCCGTAGAAATCGCGGGCGACCTGGCGGAACAATTGCTCGGCCATCCGAAAATACCCGGCGGCGGTGTAATGGCACCCGTCGTGACCCGGAAGAGCGGTAGTGGACATGATTTCGATGTTCACGCTGTAGAAATTCCGCTGCACTTCGCGCAGTTCGCTCTGGTTGGCGCCGCCGCACCCGGGCCGTATCTGGAACACGTACCATTTCCGGATGGAAAGGTAGTCCTGCCGCCACGCCTGGAGCAACTTCTCAAAATTGCTCTTGTAATTCACCCACGTGGCGTTCGAGTTCGATTCTCCCTGGTGCCAGAACAGGGCTTTCACGTGGTCAGCGACGCCAGCCTTGGTCGCCCGGTACAAAAGCCGTCCGTACGTGGTGTTCAGGTTCATCCGATCTGCGTCGTTCGGCAGGTTGTACTCGATGGAAGAGCCCCCTGATCCCCCGTTGATGATGCACACGGGAACCCCGTAGGTTTCCTTTATCAACTGTTGCAGTTTGATCCCCCACGCACCGGTGTGAAACCAGAGACTGCCGTTGGCGCGGGCCAATCCCCAGACCGTATCGGCCGGGTTATACGGATTGTAGCCCGTCGATCGACCGAAACTCCGGCAGAATTCGTTCTGGTAATTCGCCTGGGGGCGCCGGGGCCACGAATTCGACTGCCCGTTGATGAGGAAAACGTCGCCGCAGACGATGCTGTCCCTCCGCGCCAGCAGGGAAGTGCCGAACGAGTTTTTCACGTAGAGCTCGAACGAATACTCCGACAGTTCCGCGTGTATCTTTGGCGCAAATGAAAACGGGGCGCTGCTCCCGCTGTACACCAGGGCCATGGCTTCGCGCTTGTACGGTTGATTGTCTTTCAACACCCGAACAAACGCGGAATCATAGCCGGTGACGAGCACCCATCCCTTGATAGGCACGACGGCGGAATCCTGGTCGTCCCGGGGGAAGAACTGTAACGGCGCGGGAAACTGCGAGAGGGAGAAGCTCTGAGAGAAGGAGGAGAACGGCAGGATGAACAGGATCAACAGGATCCATGCAAGGGGAGCACTGGCAATGCGGTTTGAAAACAGGCGTAACTGAAGGCGTTTCATGTTCATACTCCCAAATTAGTACGGGCGTGTGTGGCGGGACGCTTGATGTTGCCGATGCCGTCGTACCGCAGACATGACTCCAACCGACGGTTCAGTGGGAATTGGACGTAACTCATTATCTTTAGGGACGCGGATATTTCCGGAGCGACCCGGTATCCATCCGTTAGAGAATAAAACGATAAAATGAATTTCGCAATCGCACAAGATATCTTCGACGCGGGTCACCAGGTCTCGACTGCCTAAACCCATTCCATCCGCAAATGCATCTGACTCTTGATTCCATCCGCCGTCACTGCCTGGAGAAAAAAGGCAAGATCGAAGAAGGGTTTCCCTTCGACGAGGAAACGCTCGTCATCAAGGTACACGGAAGAATATTTCTGCTCATGGACATCTCCGCCCGTCCTTTGAAAATCAACCTGAAATGTGACCCGGAACTTGCGCTCGAGTTACGCTCGATGTATGCCGCCGTCCAACCCGGCTATCACATGAACAAGAAACACTGGAACACGGTGGAACTCGACGGCAGCATCCCCGCTCCAGAAGTATTCGACATGATTGATCATTCATATCTCCAGGTCGTCAGGGGTCTGAAGAAATCCCTGCGGGATGAGCTTCTCTCGCCATAGATGTTTCATGTGATAAAGACATTACCAAACCGTACGAGGCCGCCATGAATAACAGGAATGCTTATCTCCTCATTGGTCTGATTGCCGTAGCCGTTGTTTCCCACGGTTGTCTCCAGGAACCAAGCGAAGGGCTGAAGATCAAACCGGTCATCAGTTCCGATGTTATTGAATCTACCATCGACAGCCTCCTGGTGCAGCTTGGCGACGCGGGGAAATCCCGTCTCGAACGCGGCGTCCGACAGGCCGCCCGGCTGTGGCGCGAGGCGGACGGTTCGGTGACGGAATTTCGCTCGTTTTGCGCAAAGTATTTCATCGCCGATTCAACGCTCCTCGACAAGACGTTCAACAGGCAGGAACACAATCTCATGCTGGTTAACGGCTACCTCCGCGAATTGAACCGCGACCTGAACGTTCCGCTGCAACTCGACACGGGCCCGATCCTCCCCATCGACTACCTCTTCGGTGAGTTTTCGCCTTCCGCGCACGTCAACGAGGACATGTTCGCTACGAAGATCGCCTTTACGACCCTGTTGAATTTCCCGCTGTATTCGCTTCAGGAGCGGCTCGATCTCGGTCCCAATTGGTCGCGACGGCAATGGGCGGAGGCGCGATTGGCACAGCGGTTTTCCGGCCGGGTCCCCGCCGAAGCGAACCAGCAGGCGACCTCCGCCTACACCATCGCCGATTCCTACATCAACGCGTATAACATCTACATGCACAACGTGCTCGACGAAAAAGGACGGCGCCTGTTCCCAGAGGGATTGAAACTCATCTCGCACTGGGGCCTCCGCGATGAACTCAAGGCCCAGTACGACAAGCCCGGCGGCTTCGAACGCCAGAAGCTCATCCGGCTCATCATGGAGCGCATCATCGACCAGGAAATTCCAGCCGTCGTGATTAACAACCCCGACGTGGATTGGAAACCTTCCGATAACACGGTGTTTCCACATGCCGAGGCGGCGAACCAGTCGCCTTCCGCGGACGCAGAACCCGATACGCGCTACGAAATGTGGCTGCGTATTTTCCACGCGGAAAAAGCGCTCGATCCGTACTACCCGGACGAACCCACTTTCATCGATCGCCGTTTCAACCGGGACCGCGAAATTCCTGAACTGGAGGTCGAAGATCTGTTCCGCTCCGTTCTGAGTTCCCCGCTCATTGCCCGGACGGCGCACCTGATTTCGAAACGACTTGGACGCCCCCTGGAACCGTTCGATATTTGGTACAACGGCTTCCGGAGCAAAAGCCGGTACTCGGAAGACGAGTTGGATCGCATCGTGGCGAAGAAATACCCCACGGTGCAATCGTTCCAACGCGACATCCCTAACATCCTGGTAAAGCTCGGCTTCTCCTACGAGACGGCCCGCTGGCTCTCCGAACGCATTGTCGTGGATCCTTCGCGGGGCGCCGGTCACGCCATGGGCGCGGGACGATTGGTGGACAAGGCTCATCTCCGCACACGAGTACCGCCTGGCGGCATGAAGTACAAGGGCTACAACATCGCCATCCACGAGTTGGGACACAATGTCGAACAAACGTTCTCGTTCCAGGGCATTGACCACACGCTCCTCCGCGGCGTCCCCAATACCGCCTTCACAGAGGGCTTTGCGTTCGTCTTCCAGTCCCGCGACCTGGAGCTGCTGGGGCTGGCCGAGCGGAACCCGGACGCCGACTATTACAAAGCTCTTGACGTCCTGTGGTCAACTTTCGAGATCGCGGGAGTGGCGACGGTCGATATGCGCGTGTGGCGATGGCTGTACGCCCACCCCGAAGCCGGCCCGGCGGAATTGAAGAGCGCGGTGCAAACCATCGCACGGGACGTCTGGAACGAGTTCTACGCGCCGGTGTTCGGCATGAGAGACGTGACCCTCCTGGCAATCTACTCGCACATGATCGACGGCGGGATGTATACGCCAGACTATCCCCTTGGCCACATCATTTCGTTCCAGGTCGAGCAGTACATGAAGACACGTAGCATGGCGGTCGAAATGGAACGCATGTGCAAGATCGG
>JAJRXL010000115.1 GCA_024276335.1 Bacteroidota bacterium | reverse complement strand
GGAACCGACTGAGGCCCGAACCCACAACACATGCATAAGCGAACCGTTCTTTACGGAATTGCCCGGCTCCTCCAGGTGATGGGACTTGTGATGTTGATCCCTACCGTCATCGCGTGGCTTGATTACCCACAGCTTGAACCGGTGGAGATCCTTTTGTCGCCGGAGTTCTCGGGGTTCTGGATCGCCATCGTGGCCGCGCTCAGCATGGGAACCGTCCTTGCCGTGATTTTCCGAAAGGCCCGGTTCCACCAGACCGTGCGCGAGGGCTTCGCAATCGTAACGCTGGGTTGGATCGTGCTGACGTTTTTCGGGTGCCTCCCCTTTTTCATCTACTTCCTGGAACAAGGCGGCGACTACAGCCCCGGCGGTATCGGGTACGCGTTCACAAACGCGTTCTTCGAGATCATGAGCGGTTTTACAACAACCGGCGCGACGATCCTGACCGATATCGAGGCCATCCCCAGGGGATTACTGTTCTGGCGAAGCCTCACGCACTGGTTGGGTGGCATGGGAATCGTGACGCTGGCTCTCGCCATTTTTCCCGTGCTGGGCGTATCCGGCTACCACATGTTCAAGGGCGAAGTGCCGGGACCGACGACCGAGCGGTTACAGCCGCGCCTGGCGGAAACGGCATCCGTGTTATGGGGCGTGTACATCGTTCTCTCGCTCGCGGAGACGCTTTTGCTCATGGTGGGAGGGATGGACTGGTTCGAGGCCCTCTGCCACACCTTCGGCACCATGGCCACGGGCGGGTTCAGCACCAGGAACGCGTCCGTCGGGTATTACCAGAGCGACTTTATTCACTGGGTCATTATCGTCTTCATGTTCCTGGCCGGCGTCAATTTTCTTCTTCACTTCAATTTCCTGCGGGGAAAGTACCGCGTGTTCGCCATCGACCGGGAGTTTCGTTTCTATGCACTGATCATCGGTATCGCTATCGTCATCGGGACGCTCGTCCTGTACGTCGAGGGTCTACCGTCAACCGATGTTTCGCGGCTGTCGTATCGCAATGCCCCCCCGACGGCGGAGGAGTTCGCCCGGCACGTCGAACGGGAAGCGGGGAAAGTCGCGGGCCTGTACGGCAGTGTCAAGCAAGCGGCTTTCCAGGTGGTTTCCATTACCACCACTACCGGTTTCGGAACGGCGGATTTCGACACCTGGCCGACAACGCTCCGTCTCATGCTCCTCGTGCTGATGTTCTTCGGGGGTTGCGCGGGATCAACGGGTGGCGGAATAAAGATGGTCCGTGTCCTAGTCGTCATGAAGGCCGCGTTCCGGGAAATCATTCGCATGGCCCGTCCGCGCATCATCCGCCCGATCAAGATTGGACGAACCGCGCTGGAAGAGGATCGCGTGAGCAATATCGTCACGTTTTTCATCCTCTTCGTGGGCTTGTTCGTCGTATCGTCACTGGTGATGACGGCGTTTGTCCCCGACATGGTGACGGCGTTCAGCGCGGTCATTGCATGCCTCGCCAACATTGGTCCCGGCCTGGCCGGCGTGGGATCGGTGGAAAACTACAATTGGATCCCGATGGGCGGAAAATGGCTCCTGATCGTCAACATGCTCCTGGGACGCCTGGAGATATTCACGGTGTTGATAATCCTCCGTCCCTCGGTATGGAAATAACCCCGTGCAAAGCACGCCAACACGGAAAAATCCTTCGGCACATAATCGATTTTTTCCGTAGATTACCGGGGCTTTCAGGTTGTGAGACACGCAAACGATAACGTACCGGTACCAATGATCACCCTGCCGTTTTCCGTGCTACCAGGCACGACCCCTCTCTTTCTCGACTACGTCAGGCGCATCCCCGACGCGATGCGCTTTTACCCCAAGCACTTTTCCGATCTTTCATCCTACGAAAACCAGATTGCGTCCCTGGACGATCGCCTGTTCTTTCGCGAAGACCTCGTCAATATTCTTCACGAGCAAAACAGGAATTTCCAATCG
>JAJRXL010000114.1 GCA_024276335.1 Bacteroidota bacterium | reverse complement strand
TTCGCGCGCCCCTGGAGCACACGGAGCGTCGATCCCCCGCAGCGACATGATTCGCAAAGATAGCCCTTTCGCATGACGCCGCCCATACGGCATGGCGCCGGAACGGTTATCCCCTCGATGATTCGGTCGGGATATTGCTTTATATGTTGCAATTCTGTAACTTGGTAAGCCGTACACTAATAATCAGAATGGTACGCTTTTATGTATGCAATCGTAGATATTCAAGGAAAACAATTCAAGGTTAACAAGGCGGATCGCCTCTACGTACCGAAGCTCGAACGGAAGCCGGGTGACGTCGTCGAGTTTTCTAACGTCAAGCTCTTATCCAAGGGAAAGACAATCAAAGTTGGCGCTCCAGTCCTCGACAACGTTACCGTGAAAGCCACAGTGCTCGAACACATCAAGGACGACAAGGTGATCGTGTTCAAGAAAAAACGGCGGAAAGGATACCGCAAGATGGTGGGACACCGGCAGGAATACACCCACATCGAGATAAACGATATCGTTCAAGCAAAGACCCGGAGGAAAGATGGCTCATAAAAAAGGTGTAGGAAGTTCCCGGAACGGACGCGACAGCAACCCGAAGTACCTGGGCGTGAAGCGCTTCGGCGGTGAGAACGTGCAGGCAGGCACCATCCTCGTGCGCCAGCGCGGCACCAAATTCCACCCAGGAACCAACGTCAAGCGCGCCAAGGACGACACCCTGTTTTCGCTGGTTGATGGCGTAGTGAAATTCGAGCACTACAGCAAGTCGAGAACCAGGGTCAGCGTCTATCCAAATTGAAGCGACCTTTACCAGGCGGGATGCTCTCTGAGACATCCCGTTTTTTGTTTTCATAATCACCTCGAATTTACTCGGGAGCACATGTCATGAAAATCACAGTTATCGGAGCAGGTCACGTTGGGGAAGTCACCACCCAGCGCATCGTCGACCAGGAGCTCGCACAGGAAGTCGTGCTGGTCGATATCATCGAAGGAATACCCCAGGGAAAAGGACTCGACATTTTTGAATCAACCCCGATCGGTGGCACGGACGTCAAGGTCGTCGGAACAAATGATTACGAACCGACCGCCAATTCGGACATCATCGTCATGACCGCGGGGATGCCGCGCAAGCCCGGAATGAGTCGCGACGATCTCCTCCAGGCTAACACGAACATCGTGCAGTCCTGCGTGGAAAAAGCCGCGCCGCTTTCCCCCAACGCGATCATCATCATGGTGGCCAATCCCCTCGACGTCATGACCTACGTGGCCTACAAGCTCAGCGGATTCCCCAAGCACCGCGTTTTCGGCATGGCGGGCATCCTGGACACTGCCCGCTACCGCGCCTTCATCGCCGAAGCCCTCGACGTATCCGTGCGCGACATCAGCGCCATCGTGATGGGCGGCCACGGCGATTCCATGGTTCCGTTGCCACGGTACACGACCATCGCGGGCGTGCCCTTGGCGCAGTTCATGTCCCAGGACAAGATCGACGCCATCGTGGAGCGCACCCGCAAGGGCGGCGGTGAAATCGTGGCCCATCTGAAAACGGGAAGCGCGTACTATGCTCCTTCCGCCGCCGCCGTGGAAATGGTGGATGCCATCGTGAACAACAAGCGCCGCATCCTTCCCTGCTCGGCCTGGCTCGAAGGCGAGTACGGCCTGAACGACGTGTACATGGGTGTGCCCGTCAAGCTCGGACGCAGCGGGATCATCGAAGTCGTGGAAGTCCAGCTTACCGATGAAGAAAAGGCGGCGCTGCACAAATCCGCCCACGGTGTCAAGGAAAACATCGCCAAGCTCTCGCTTTAAGCATCGACTCACAGATAACGAGGAGGACCCATGAAGATACTTCGAACGAACGCGCTCCTGCCCCTGCTCGGACTGGTACTGGGCGGACTGGTACTGGGCGGCTGCAGCAGCGACGACGGAACAAATCCCCCGGAAGAACACAAGGTGCAGATCACGTTCAAAAACTCAGCGCGATACACATATGACCGGTACGACCTGAAAGAGGATAACTCCAAGGACGTCGCTTCCAAGCGGGACTACGTGGTGGAATTCCGGGGCAGCGGCGGCGCTACCGTGGGCGCGTACACCGATTGGTTTTACCGCATCGGGACGGACGGCGCGAGCGGAAAGAAAGACACCCTCTTCATCCGCACCGATCCTGTCACCAGCGACGTGTTCATCTGGGGATTCACCTCGTCCATTCTCAAGACTTTGATCAACCAGATCGTGATGTCATTCCCCGTCGATCAACCGCCTTCCATTCCCTCGCCCAAGTGGGACATGATCGCGCGGTTCTCGGAGGGCGTGGGATACACGTGGGACCTTCCCATGGACAAGGATGGCAACACCCAGATCACCCTCGTGTTCGGCATCGGGGGCGCGACCGTGCCCGTGATCGCATCCATCAAGGGCGCGTACGTGGAAAAAGACCTGAAGGTGATGGTGGGCGGCAACGA
>JAJRXL010000113.1 GCA_024276335.1 Bacteroidota bacterium | reverse complement strand
TCCGCCTGCCCAAAGTTTTGCGCGATGCTTCATCGCAATTTCAGTCCAAGGATTAACAATGGCGTGGTTTCGAAGATCAAAACAGAATATTGATCCGAGTTCCGGGAAGAAAGAAGTCCCGGATGGCTCGTGGATAAAGTGCAACGGCTGCAACGAGATGTTTCACCGGAACCAGATCGAAGCGGCTCTCTACACCTGTCCGAAATGCAATTATCACTTTCGCGTGGACAGCAAGACTTACCTGGGATTTCTTCTCGATCCCAAGTCGTTCCGGGAATATGACAAGAAACTCCGCGCGACCGATCCCCTCGGCTTTGTCGATTCGAAGGCGTACAAAGATCGGATCGATAGCATGATCGAAAAGACGGGTTTGTACGACGCCATCCGGTGCGGTGTGGGCAAGATCGACGGGATGACGGTTTCCATCGGGGCCATGGACTTTGCTTTCATCGGTGGAAGCATGGGCTCGGTAGTCGGTGAAAAAATTGCCCGTGCGGTGGATCGTGCGATCAAGCGGAAATGCCCGTTGATCCTGGTTTCATCCAGTGGAGGTGCACGCATGATGGAAGGGGCGCTTTCCCTGATGCAGATGGCGAAGACCGCAGCCAAACTCGTCCAGCTCGCGGAGAAGAAATTGCCGTACATCTCGATCATGCTCGATCCCACCACGGGAGGTGTGACGGCAAGCTTTGCCATGCTGGGTGACGTGAACATCGCCGAGCCGAAAGCACTGATCGGTTTTGCCGGCCCCCGTGTCATCAAGCAGACAATCGGAAAAGACCTGCCGGAAGGCTTCCAACAAGCGGAATTCCTCCTGGAGAAAGGTTTCGTGGACATGGTCGTGCACCGGAAGGATATGCGAGAGACAGTTCTCCGTCTTCTCAGGTTTTTCCAGAACTGATTCATGGATGTTCTCACAAGGATCAGGGATACACAGGTTCGGGCGGAAAAGGATCGCCGGGAGGGAAAGACCATCGGCGTCGTTCCCACGATGGGCGCTCTCCACGAGGGTCACCTGAGCCTGGTTCGCGCGGCACGCTCCTCTTGCGACATTGTGACGGTCACGATCTTCGTGAACCCGAAGCAGTTCGGGGCGGGAGAAGATTTCAACAGCTATCCACGCGTCCTCGACCGGGATATCTCCGTGTGCGAGAACGAAAGAGTGGACGTCGTCTTTGCCCCCGAGGCAGGGGAAATGTACCCGGAAGGATTCAGCACCACGGTCAGGGTTTCGGGATTGACCGCGTCGTGGGAAGGTTCTGCCCGCCCGACGCATTTCGACGGTGTGACAACGGTGGTAACGAAGTTGTTTGCCATCACCAAGCCTCACCGGGCATATTTCGGTCAGAAAGATGCTCAGCAGGTGGCCGTGATCAAGAGGATGGTGCGGGATCTGAATTTCGATCTCGAAATAGTGGTCTGTCCAATCGTTCGAGAACCCGACGGTTTGGCAATGAGCTCGCGCAATGTGTATCTTTCACCCGGTGAACGACAGGAAGCGCTGGCGCTCGTTCGTTCGCTGAAGAAAGCGGAAGAGCTCGTGGCCTCGGGAACCACGAAGTCCCTGGACATCGTGGAAAGCATGAAACAAGTGCTGACCGACTCCGAGATTCGCAAACGCGATTACATCGCGATCGTGAACCCGGATACCATGGAACCGGTGGAAACGCTGGAGCCGGGGGTGCGGGTTCTTGTAGCGGTCGCGGCAAGGGTGGGCAAGACGAGGCTCATCGACAACACGATTGTAACATTGGCGGAATGACGGCGGTATGAATCGCATCCTGTGCAAATCCAAGATCCACCGGGCGCGTGTGACACAAGCGGAGCTGTACTATGAAGGAAGTCTCAGCGTGGACGTGGACTTGCTGCGCGAAGCCGACATCCTGCCTTTCGAAAAGGTACAAGTCGTCAACGTCAACAACGGGCACCGCTTCGAAACGTACGTTATCCCCGGTAAAGCGGGGAGCGGCGTTATCTGCCTGAACGGCGCGGCGGCCCGCCTGGGCCAGGTCGGTGACGAGGTCATCATTATCAGCTATGCGCACTACCCGGACGATATCGCACGCACTCACCATCCCACCATTCTCCTCGTTGACAAAAATAACCGGGTACGCGAGAAAATCGAGGGTCCCCTTGACCCTTCCACTGATTCTTCACTGTTGAGTTAACCCTGCATGAGCGATTCGACACGTCCCGTCGCCGCGCTTATCATGGCGGCGGGGAAAGGTACACGCATGAAGAATCCCGATCTGCCCAAGGTGCTGCATCCCGTAGGTGGAGTTCCCATGATCGACCGCGTTATCATGTGCGCGCGACGCTTCAAAGCCGAGCGGGTCATTGCCATCCTGGGATATCACCGCGAAAAGATCCTGGCGCATTTTCACGCTGATGGGATCGAGTGCGAGCACGTGGTACAGGAGCCCCAGCTCGGCACCGGTCACGCGGTGATGCAGGCAAGGGCGTTGCTTGGGAATCTCGATTGCGACGTGGTCGTGCTCTCCGGCGATGTGCCGCTGTTACGGCCGGAAACGGTTCTGTCCATGATCGCCGAACACCGCGCCCGGAACGCGGGCGTCACGGTGTTGACCGCCCTCTTGCCCGATCCGACAGGGTACGGACGTATCGTGCGGAACGATTTGGGACACATAACGCGGATCGTCGAGCATCGCGACGCTTCGGAGAAGGAACGCGAAATCAGGGAAATCAATACCGGGATTTACGTGTTCCGGGCAGAGCACCTGTTTCCCGCCCTCGACCGTCTGACCCCGGACAACGACCAGGCAGAGTACTACCTGACGGACGTGTTTTCAATGTTTTCCGAGGATGGTATTCGCATGGTGCCGGTCGTGGCGGATTCGATAACCGAGGTAGAGGGAGTCAACACGGTGGAGCAGTTGGCGCGGATGGATCGTCTTATCCGGGAGCAAGACGGAACGCGGGTTTGAGGAATATCGTTGATGGGGTGAAGGAAGAAGGCAGGGGGAAAGGGTTCTTTCCTGTTTTTATTTAGCCATCCTGTTTTTCTTTACAGCCTGCTTGAAATTCAGAGACGTTGCCGGGTCGGGCGCACGGTAAGCACGTTGGTGCTGACATGTGGGGGCTGGTCCAGGGCGCGCACGATCGAACACGCAATGTCTTCGACCGAGAGGAATTGCGTCAGCGGGTGTTTTTCCCACATCTTGAACACATCCGGATCGGTAATATGATCGGTTAATTCGGTTGTGACCGCACCCGGCTGCACGTTTATGATCCGGATGCAGTTCTTGGGGCTGAGTTCCTGCCGCAGACCTTCCGAAAATGCATCGACAGCCGCCTTGGTGGCGCTGTACACAGCCGACGTGGGGGATACGATGGATCCGGCGACGGACGAGACGTTGACGATGTCGCCACGTTCGTTCTCCAGCATGGAGGGAAGAGCCGCCGCTGTGCAGAGCAATACTCCCCTGATATTGACATCCACCATGCGCATCCATTCGTTAACTTTCAGTTTGTCGATGAACGAAAGCAGCATCACGCCGGCATTGTTCACAAGGATATCGATTTTTCCAAAGGTCTGGAGCGTGAGTTCCGCCATCCGTTGCGTTTCCTCGACGCTGGTCACGTCGGTGGGGCAGATGAGGGCCTCTCCGCCGCCGTCAATGATCCGGGCGTAAATATTCTCGAGGCGGGAGACTCGCCGCGCGGCAAGCGTGACGCGCACTCCTTCGGCGGCCAATGCCACGGCCAGCGTCTCGCCAATGCCGCTGGAAGCTCCGGTGACGATGGCGGTTTTACCCGCCAGGTAATGCTTGGGTTCGCGCTTGTTGAAAGTGTCCATGTTTCACATCCCCGTAACTGTCCGATCCTTCATCTCTGAAACATAAGATAGGCAATTCATCCCAATGTCATCGTGATTTACGCCTCCGAAGTCGCGGTAACGAAGGAACCGTCAGACGGGTTATGCTTGTGGCGAGGGGTGTAAACAAGGCCCCCACGATTAACCGCCGTGAATTTCAATATGTCGGCCAGCATTTTTTTGTATATTACCGCTCGGACCACCGATTATTTTTCCACTGTTTTTTTCGGGAGGGACTATGAGACGGTTTTTTCGGAACGTTGTCTGGTTGTTCGTAGCGATTGCGTTCAGCGGTTATTTGACGCAGACGAGTTACGGGCAGGCAGGGAAATCCCTGATAATCAACCACTTCGTTGTCGATCCGGATGTCATCGAGGGACATCTGGTGGTAAGTGATGTAACCGGGAAGGGCGGAAAGGTCGATATCTGGTTCTACGACCAGGAGGGAGTCCTGGCGGGCAAAACGTCGCAGATAATTCCGGCTCACGGGAAAATCAACCTCGATCCGCAACGATACGTGCAGCAGAAGAAGCTGATTGGCACGATACGGATGGACTCCCGCCAAGTGATCACCGGCCAGTACTGGCAATTTTACAAAGACCCGGCGTTGGGTTGGAAAAACATCGCCGTTCCTGCCGCGGTTGCCCCGGGAGCGACCAAGCTCGTGTGTCAGCATTTCGTCTCCGATCCGACGATCGAAAGCTACATCGTCATCGCGGATGCGGGGGGTGTCGGACCCATCGTGTACGTTGAATTCTACAGCGACAAGGGTGAGCTGGCGGGACAGAAGAGGTATCTCATTCCGCGCAATGGGAAACTGTCCATTCAGCCCATCGAAGCGGTGGGCGGAAAAAAGATGACCGGTGTCGCGTACGTTCAAACTGAGGGCGGCAAGATCACGGGTGAGTACTGGCAGGTATCCCCCGGTGAAAAATACCAGGTTGCACATGCGATGCTGGGAAGCGCGCCGGAAGCCGAAGTTATGGCCGAAGAGACCTTGGTGCGAATCCAGATCAACTTTGATTTTGACAGCGACAAGATACAGAAGCGGTCGTATGCCGATCTCGCCGAGGTGGCCGAGGCCATGAACGATCCGCGCAACAAATCCTACAAGTACGAAATCGCCGGCTACACCGACGACGTCGGGAAGCGAAGCTACAACATCAAGCTCTCCGAGCGTCGCGCGAGGTCGGTGATGAAATACTTGATCTCCACGTGCGGCGTGGATGCGAGTCGCTTGGTAAGCGTCGGGTACGGTCCCGACAATCCCCTCGTTCCCAACACGAGCGAGGCCAACCGGGCGCGGAACCGCCGGGTCGAATTTAAACGCCTTTCCAAATGAGCCAAGGGAGAAATCATGAACCGGACACGAATGATCTACCTGCTGAGTGTTTTTCTCGTGTTGCCCGTTCTGGTGAACGCCCAGGGCAGCCGCGAGTTTATCGTCAATCACTTTGTCTCCGATCCCAATGTTATCGAATCCCATCTGGTCATAACCGACGTGGAGGGGAAAGGTCCTATCGTGACCATGAAGTTCTATGACAACGACGGGAACCTAGTGGGAGGAGGCAAAGAGCTTCTTCAACCGTTCGGGAAGCTCAATCTCGATCCCGGTGTGTACGTAAAACATGCCGTGGTGAACGGAACCGTGCATATCTCCGCCGACCGCGGCAACATCGTGGCCGAGTACTGGCAGTTCTACAAGGACCCCGCGGAATCGTGGAAAAATACAACCGCGGTTGCCGTCAGCGCACCGGGATTCAGCAAGCTGGTGGCGCCGCATTTTGTCTCGGACCAGGACGTCGAAGCCTACCTGGTCTTGGCGAACACCGACGGGAAAGATGCCGTTGTGACAATTCAATTTTACGACGACATGGGGAGGGACCTGGGAAAAGCGCGGGAACTGGTAAAAGCCAACGGGAAGCGTATCCTGAAACCGTGGGAGTACGTCAAGCACAAGACGACGGGTGTTGCTTTCATTGCATCCGAGGGTGGAAGGATTGCGGGCGAGTATTGGCAGGCCCAGGCATCCAAGCATTACCAGGTCGTTTATCCGATGGGGGGGATCGAGTAAAGCACCCCGCTCGTAATTCGAGGCGTGGGCAACTCCACGCCTTTTTTATTAGCGGGAACCGAAGATTTGAAATTTACCCTTCTACATGGTGTTTCCAAAACACGATTGTAAAGCACCAAAGGAGGGATGAACGTATCAAGGAGCTGGGAAGAGGAAGAAGGGTAGCCTGCGCATTACCGGAGAAAAAAGAAAAGGCGGCCATGTTTTTAGCTGTCGCCTTTTTTCATGTACGTATTCCGGTCAGTTCTCGACCGGGTTTTCTCTCTTTGTATCTTTTATCAGGCGGTTGACGTCACGTCTGCTCATGCGTTCCCAGTGATCGGATTTTTCGTAGTACAGGTAAACCACATCCTTAAACACGTCGATCTTATCGATTCGCGCCTTGCCCTTGGCGGTTTGAATAATGGAGTCGATCTTGGGAAACCCTTCCAGCAGGGCCTCGTACACCTCCGCTTCGTAAGCGAGGCAGCACTTGAGCCGTCCGCACATACCGGAGAGCTTAAAGGGGTTAAGGGGCAGGTTCTGGGTGCGTGCCATGGACGTCGAAATATGTTCGAACGTATTCATCCAGTTGGAACAGCACAATTCCCGTCCGCAGCTTCCAAATCCACCGTGGCGCTTGGCCTCGTCACGCGCGCCGATCTGTCGCAATTCGATGCGCGTGCGGTATTCCGCGGCGAGGTCTTTGACCAGTTCGCGGAAATCCACCCGTCCGTCGGCGGTGAAATAGAACGTAATGCGATTGCGATCGAGCTGGTATTCCACGTCGACCAATTTCATGGGCAGGCCGTGATCCTCGATTTTATCCTTGCAAATTTCGAACGCGACATGTTCCTGCTCGCGATGGTATCGAAGTACCTTGAGGTCCTCCTCCGTTCCCACGCGGACGACGTGCTTGATATTGGCAACACAACCCTTGTTACGGAGACGTACCTTGTGGTATGCCAGTTGGCCGATGTCGATCAATCGTCCCATGTCGATACCGCGGTCCGCTTCTGTCACCACGTAGTCGCCGATGGAAAGTTCGAGATGCCGGTCGTTGAGAAAGTAATCTTTGCGCCCGGCCTTGAATTCCACCTCCACGACATCGTCAGGCGTAATACCGTGCCAGGGATCCGGCGGGATTTCCCCGGGTTCGAGCGCGCAGGGGGGGTGGGCGCCTCCACATCCGGATGGAGGCTCCTCCGAAGAATAAATCAGGATCGAATCGTCGAGTGAATGGTCGGAGGGAGATGTATTAGTATCCGATGAGTCTTTGTCAGTCACAGTTCCTCCCGTGCCTATCTAAGGTGGAGGTTGAAGGCGCTGATGAAGATGATGAGCCAGATTGACCAGCGCAAGTGTAAGATGCACATTTCCCGTGACGTATTCAATGGTTTTTTCGATCTCATGCAGGGCGTCTTCACAGGAGATGCCGGAAAAGAGCTGTGCGAACTTTGTAACCGCTTCTGGGTTGTCAAAATGCCGTATGCGATCCGGTCGCCCTTCCCGGATAGCGATGACGTCGTGAAACCAGTCTTCCAAGGCCTGTAAGAAACGAACGGCTTCCTGCCGATCCCGCGATGAGACGATGGGCTCGATTTCTTTCATGATGCGCGTGCTGTTCCCGGCGTACACCGCGCGCATGAATTCCACCACGAGGGACCTCCGGCCTCGCACCTCGGGATCGCTGTATTCGAGGGCTTTGAGGAAACTGCCTTCAGCGAGGCGGGCCAGCGCTTCGGCCGTGTTCTGGTCGCACACGTCGCGCTCGACGAGAGCGCGCATGATTTCCTGCTCGGGGATGGGATCGAAACGGATGACCTGACACCGTGAGACAATGGTCGGAAGCAAGGCGTCAGGCGTGGATGTCGTCAGGATGATCATTTGCCCGGCATTGGGTTCTTCCAGGGTCTTGAGAAGGGAATTCGCCGCGTCCGCTTTCATCTTTTCGGCGCCGCAAATAATCACGACATGGCGTTGATGGTGCCCCACGCGCATCGCCGCCTTTCGCTTGATACTGCGAATGCTGTTGATCTTGATGACACTTGCCCGCCTGATTTCTATGCGGTGGTATGGGTCCCGCCCCTTGGCGGCAATTTCATTACGGATTTCCTGGATGACGGATTCAGAAAGCTTTTCATACGGGTCATGTTGTCTCTCTTCGTTTTTCCCCGGGGGCAGGGGAAAAACGAGATCGATATTCGGATGCTGCAGCGTGTCCATCTGTCGGCATGACGGGCATGTTCCGCATGCCTCCCATGTACCCGCAGGGCAGTTCAAGGTACGCGTCAGCTCGATGGCGACTGCTTCCTTACCGGTTCCGGGAGGGCCGTGAAAAAGAAAAGCATGTGGAAGCCTGTCGTGCTCGAATGCGGAACGAAGAAGACGAAGCACGCGCTCTTGGCCGATGATGCGTTTCCAGGACATTTCGCTGTTAAAAAGCTTGGCCGATGCCAAAATGAATAACCATGCCGGAGAGCGTCTCGGAGAGAAATTTTCGCTCGGTAAACCACCGATGGTTCGACACGGATGGATCGAACATCTTCATCCCGAAATCTATGCGAATCGGCCCGAAAAACAAGTCATATCGCAACCCGAGGCCGAATGCCAGGGCGATCTCGCCGATACGCGTGAAGTGGAGTTCTTTCCAGGCATTGCCTGCGTCAAAAAACAAGACCAGCCAAAAGCGATCAAGATCCAGGGGGAGGAAAGACGACATACCGTGAAATGCATTCCATCGCAGTTCGAGGGACGACTCCAACAGGGCATTCAATCCCAGCGACGTCAACGAGTCGGGGGCAGTCGAAAGCTCCCTGGCAGTCCAACCGCGTATGCTGTTGCTGCCTCCCGCGAAATACGCCCGCGCGATTGGGACGGGCAGGTTACGCTCCTTGCTTGCTCCATAGCGAAAAATACTGCCGAGACGGAATTTTACCCCAAGTACGGCTCGTTCCGATTTCCCGATCGGTCTGAATCCCCGCAAGAGAATATCGGATTTCAGATACTCGATGCTCTCGATGTTCTTGTCCAGGTCCTCCAGGAACGGCTTCAGCAGGCCGGCATGTTCAATCGTCAGTTGCT
Source organism: Bacteroidota bacterium (assembly GCA_024276335.1). GTDB lineage: Bacteria > Bacteroidota > Ignavibacteria > SZUA-365 > JAADGX01 > JAADGX01. The sequence goes on along the minus strand of JAJRXL010000113.1, from coordinate 2,464 downwards.
GGGAGAGGCCGGTAGTGGGATTGAAAATATCGTTGGTCTTGTCGTGAAATATGGTGATACCGGCGATAAAGTTACGGTAATTGATTCCTGTTGCGCTACCGAACTTTCTCAGCACGTCGCCGGATATCTTCGGGTCCGTGACGTCGTAACGTTGCTGTTCGAATGTCAATTCCCCTTTGCCGCTGAGACTCGAAGTAAACGTATGAGTCAAGCCTACAATTCCCTGAAGCACCTGGACCGAATACAGCGATTTTTCGTCGGCCGACAGAATGGTAATATTAACGAACCCCCGCGTATAATTGTCCCAGAGATAGGGTTGATCAAGCATGAGTGATATCTTGTAACTCTTCGTTTCGAAGGAATGCCAGAGCGTGCTGAAATTGACGGAAAACGTCTGGGCGCCGCCAAAAATATTGCGGAAAAGATACTTGATTTCCGCCCCGGCGTTGAACCGGTTGTCATACGAGTTTACCAGGAATGCGGGAGCGAGCTCGTGCCTGTTCCTTTCTTCGAGAATAATCTTTATGGGAATTCTGTCGCCGGGCGCATCGGTCGTATCGGGTGGCATGGGTTGAAGACGTACGGTGCTGAAGATACCGAGGCGATTGAGGTTCGCTTCGCTGGCTTCTCGCCGTACTTCGCTGTAAACATCGCCGGTCTTGAACTCGAGTCGATCGTAAATGATTTTACGGGCAAGATTCAGTTTTCGTGTTCGCGTGGTGTCTTCGAAGATCTTCCCAAAGTAATATCGCTGTCCCGGCAGGAAGCGGACAAAGACGTGGACGTCGTTCGTGGAGGCAAGGCGTTGAACATGGATGCTGTCGGCCATCGCGTCGGGGTAGCCGTTATTGGTCAACAGTGTAACGATGCGATCGATTTCCGCGCGGAGTCCCGCCTCCGTGTATGGATCGCCGGTCTTGATTACGGGGTTCGAGAAAATGCGTTCACGAACACCCCCTGGCAGTGAATCCAGGTTTTGATAGTAAAGGCTGTCGATAAACGACCGGGTTCCGGGCTGGATGTGAAATTCCACGCGAACGGTTGTGTGTGTCGAATCCAGGGAATAGCTCCCATCAACGTGCGCATTGAAGTATCCGTTCTCCCGGTAAAACTGCCCCAATCGCTGAATATCCTGTCGAAAGACTTCCGTGTCGAAAAAGGCGGGCGCCGTACCGAGGCTTTCGCTCAGGTTGTCATAGATCCACGTCCAGAATCCCGCGGGAGATTCCCTTGTAGAAATGAGAGACGCCAGTACGTCGTCATCATATTGACCTTCACCGGAAAAGCTGATGGAACCGACCTCCACACTATCCGCAGCAGAAACGACGGGCTCCTGACCCGGCAATGCCCGTGGGAGAAAAACAGCACAGGTGATAAGAATGAAAAAAAAACCAGCACGCCTCTGCTGGCTACAATTCATAAAGGACGGTTTATGCATGGAATTACTGTAAACAGCGCAAAATGCCCCTAATATTCGCTCCCATCGTCGTCGAGAAAGAAATCCTCCTCGGTCGGATAATCCGGCCAGATTTCTTCAATACTTTCGTATGGCTCTTCCGTATCCTCCAATTCCCTCAGATTCTCGATGACTTCAAATGGGGCTCCAATTCTGTTCGCGTAATCAATCAACTCGTCTCGTGTTGCTGGCCATGGAGCTTCATCCAAATATGACGCAAGTTCTAAGGTCCAAATCATCGGTCGATCTCCACGATGGATTCATAAAACATTGTCCGCCCACCGGCGTGGGGGAGGTACTTTCGTGACCGGGCGAATTATAGCAACTCTGCGTCTATTTGTCAAGACATTTCTTCAATAAAATCCCCCCGTGCTGAGAATAATAAAATGCATCGCGGCGTGGTTTCACCAGGCGGGCGACAGACGGGAAAACGGCGTGAACGGCACTTTTCACTTCAATCACGTGTTTTGGTGACGATATGGATTGTACCTTTTCGATATATTACACCCTGCTGATAGTTTCGTCCCAAGCTGTAATGACATGGATATGATTTGACATGAGCGATAATCCGGGATTGGAAGCAACGCGTCGGATTTTTTCGGCGACATGCTTGAAGCGCGGGGCGCAATGATGATCGCTTCCGTGTTTTCCGTTGCTGTGCGAACAGCGAACTTCGAAGGGATCGAGGCGTTGGGAAAGCGTTTCCACCGAAGAATATGGAAAGGGGAGATGGAACATGAAAAAATCCGACTTGCCTGACGTTACGCGCAGACAATTCATACTCGCGGGCCTTGGATTAACAGGCGGTGTCGTTCTGGCATCCTCCTCGTTTTTCTCTGCGTGTGAATTCACTAGGCTTAAATCACCGAACGAACCGGTCGAAACAAACCTTGTGCTTGATACCGCCACTCCCCCGTATTCGGTGCTCGCTCAGCCGGGTGGCGCAGTCGCTGTTGCAGGCGTCGTCGTCATTCGACTCAGTGAAGAGCGTGCCGCGGCATTGTCCAG
>JAJRXL010000112.1 GCA_024276335.1 Bacteroidota bacterium | reverse complement strand
TTCGCCAGGACCTGCTTCCGGTTGTCCAGGACGGTGGCGATGAAAGGTAAATAAGGTTAGTCTCGTCGGCTCTTTTTAAGTAACAGCAAGTATGGTGCTCCTGCCGCTCGCGGGAATCTTCAACCCCGCCTATTCCCATTCACGAGTGGGCGCTCCTCTGACTTCTCACGTTTCGCTTCATTCGAACCTGTAGCCGACTCCCCCGCTGTAGATCATGTGCTTGGCGAATCCCGCGCTCACAAAGGCCATGAGCGGGCCGAGGTGTGCGGTGAAACCGACCGTGGCTTTAATTGCCTGGTCGGAGAGGCTGACCGGCACCGTTTGCGGATCGATGTCGTAACCGATTTCATCCTTGATTGACTGGGGGAGAGTGAAGGTATAGCTGGCGTCGGAGTTCAGGGTTTCGTAGGAGACTCCCACGTACGGCTCCGCCCAGCTCCACCGCTTGCTGATATGAAGGTTCACCGTGAACAGGTTGGTGCGCGCTTCGAGCCTGGCCTTGGTGACGCCAACCTCGTTTTCGATCTGTGAGCGCTGGAATGCCACCTGGACGGCGGCGTCGAACGGCGGGTCGCGGAACCAGTTGGTAAAGGCATGCTTCAAGGCCGCGCCGTAGAAGGAGAACTTCCCCACGTTGGGATCGAACACGACCGGGGGGACGAAGCGCAGGTCGAGCTCCGTGTTGTACAGGCTCCCCACCGTGATCTGGGGCACGGCGGCGAAGACCATGTTCTGGTTGGTTCCGTTTGTAAGCGTGAGCTCGCTGGGCAAACCGGCCAGCGTGGCGCTGTCGATGTACGAGATGTTTTCGCGCATCCATTCCTTGGGCACGACAAACCCGGAACCTTGGCCGCCGAAAACGGTGGCCGTTTCAACGTCGGTTTCGAGCGCGCCGTCCTGGGCAGCCTGGGAAAGCGACAGCTTGAAGAGGTTCAACTGCGTGACCCGCCACCACTCGGCCGATCCGACGGGATGGGGGTTGTTCTTCTGCTCCAGGGGCAGGTGGGCGGTGTACGTCCGCTCGCTCTCCAGCACGGTGGCATACATCGACCGGACGGAAAGCCGCACGTAAAAACCGTTTGTAGCTGGGACATAAGCGGAGTTGTACAGCGCGTCGTTGGCGCCCACGTTGGCGACGATAACAAGCGGGCCCATGAACCCGGCGGCGTTGGTCTCGAATATCTCCCGGGAATAATCCTCCAGCAAGGCCTTGGTATTGAAGCTCTGGGCGCCGGCGGGCACTCGCGCCAGGACGATGAAAGCCATGAAGAATAACCGGGCGAAACGCGCGTGGTGGGGGAGAATTCTAAGGCGAAGCGTGGCCCTCGGTAGATGTGTTTGCATAATGGTTTTGTCCCTTCTCCTGTTCCGGGATGTGCGGTTGTACTACGTTCAAATTGCGAAGCCGATTCCCAGTGTCGCGGTGTCGTATTTACTGAAACCGTAGTCGATGTTGATGTCCACCAGCGGGATGATCTGGATGTTCATACCGAGGGTAATCCGGCGGTTGAGACCGGAGAAATCCAGGGCAAAGTTCATTTCCTTTTCCAGGCCCGGAGCGTGGTTGGTCGGGTTTGGTATGTACCTGTAGCTGGCCGCGATCTGGTAGCCTTCGTATCCCGCGCCCGCATACAGGGTAAAAGCCAGCAGATCGACGCTGAGGATAATGTTGACGTTGTAATTGGTCACCTTCAGCACGTCGTCGAGGGTAAAGTGCTGTGCGGCTGCCATGACTGCGATGTCGAACGGCAGTTCCGCGTACTGGGTCGTGCTGTGCTTGATGCCCACCCCGACAAGCGAGACGCGCCCGACTTCCGGGTCCAGCAGGGTTGGCGGGATACCGCGTATAACGATTTCCGAGCCGAAAATCGATCCGATGGAAACCTGGGGAATGAGAAGCATGAACCGGTCCGAATCGATTCCGTCCGGCAACGTGAAACTCGGGTACCTGGCGGTATCCGTAGAAGAGCGGACTATGGCGCCCTTGCTCCCGAATGCTGATGCCGTCGTGATCGACGACGGGTACCCGAGGGCCGTCAGTTCCGGCGGCAGGGTCGCGACGAACTGCCGGTTGGCGGGGGGAATGAAGACCCAGATCCCCTTCAAGCCACCATACACGTGGAATCCACGGGGGACGGCGGCGGAATGGTAGAATCCGCTGTTGAATCCCGCCCCGATGGCGTCCGCGACGGGCTGGAGGTACCCTTTCGCGATCTCCTGGACACCCAGTGTCCGCACGAGGTCCTCGATGGATTGGGCCCGTGTCGTCGGGTTGAAGAAGGCCACCGATGCCAGGAAAGAAACAATCGCTGCGGTGCCGAAAGTCCGGTTCACGTGAGGCATGATCATACGTCGAGGGCGGCAAGGATGCGGTCGGTAATGTCGGGAATGTTGCCGATGCCGTCGATCTCGACAACCAGGTTTTGTTCTTCGTAATATTTCTTTACCGGTTCCGTGTCGCGCAGGTACACTTTGAGCCGGTTTTCGATTGTTTCGCTGGTATCGTCTTCCCGGCCCCGCCTGAGCATGCGCCCGATGATTTCATCATCGTTGGCGTTCAGTATAATGACCCGGTCGAGGGCGATGTCCTTTTCCCGGAGGATATTGTCGAGAGCCCGGGCCTGGCTCACCGTGCGGGGGAAGCCGTCCAGGATGAACCCGTTGGCGCAGTTTTCACTGCCGAGTTCCTCCTTGACCAACCCGATAGTGATTTCATCGGGTACGAGGTTACCCGAATCGAGGTATTGCTTGGCAAGTTTGCCCAGGGGCGTTTGCTGGCTGATAGCCCTCCGGAACAGGTCTCCGGTTGAAATATGCGGGATGTTCAATTTCTCCGCGATGCGCTTGGCCTGGGTACCTTTCCCTGCTCCCGGGGGCCCGAAAATAACTAGATTCATTGCTTCCTCGTTTGTGGTACAGGTCATTTTTAGTGGTTGCGAGTTGCGTGAAGCGTTGCCTTCCTCAAGCGACGATGCTGTGGTTGTGGACGTGTCGCCGGGAAGAGTTGATCGCGAGTTGGCCACATGCGGCGTCGATATCCACGCCCGATGAATTTCGCACCATGACGGTAACATTGTCCTTGCGTAGCCGGGAAATGAACGCTTCGGCGCGATCAGGTGCGCTGGGCGCGAAATCCATCGCCCGGAGGGTTTTGGACACGTGATCAATTTGGTGGAAGGGGATGATGTTCACCTTGCCCGGAATCCGCCGCGTGAGCTTCGCCAGGCGGACGGCATCCCGTTCGGAATCGTTGAGCCCTTCGAACAAGATATACTCGAACGTGATACGCTTCCTTGTTTTCCGGTAGTAATACTCCAGGCTTGGAAGCAGGTCGGCAAGGTTGTGTTTCCGGTTAATGGGCATAAGCCGCGAGCGGACCGCATCGTCAAGGGAGTGCAGGGAGACTGCAAGCTTGACATTGACACCGGAATCCGCGAGGCGCCGAATTTCACGGGGAAGCCCAGCCGTGGAAATGGTGAGGTGCCGGCTCCCGATGCCGGTCGTCATCTCGTGGGTCAGTATTTCCACCGCACGGAGGACGTTGTCGAGATTCAGCAGCGGTTCGCCCATGCCCATGAACACCAGGTTCGTTATGCGCCGGGACGCATATCTCTGCAAGGCTAACCATTGGCCCAGGATTTCACCCGTCGTCAGGTTCCGCTTCAGTTTCATCGAGGCGGTGGCACAGAAAACGCAATCGAGCGGACAGCCCACTTGTGTGGAGACACAGATGGTATGGCGCTTGGGCTCCCCTGCGCTTTCCCGTTCCGACGGGATGTACACGGCTTCGATTTCCAGCTTGTCCTCCAGCGCAAGCAAGAACTTGCGTGTGCCGTCGGTGCTGACCCGTTCGGAAACAATGACGGGCACGTACAAACTATACCTGGCGGCCAATATGTCGCGTTGTGCCTTGGAGAGATTCGTCATCTCGTTGAAATCGGTGACATGCTTGTCGTACAGCCACGTGAATATCTGGTTCGCGCGGTACGCTTCCATTCCCGCTTCCGCGACGATATCACGCAGCTCGGTCAAGGTCATTCCGAAGAGGTTTTCACCGATCATGGGGATAAAAGTACTCATCCCCGTAAAGCTTTCAAAAAACGAATCCACCGATCCCCCTTTACGGTTTGTCCTTGCATGGTGAAAAAAGTGACGAATCAATGGTGTGACAAAGGAAAATCCCGGGTGGGCATTCCCGGGATTTCCTGAAAAAATCGGAGGGTTATAGTCGGGTGTTACGAAGTGCTTGGAAAAGGATAGTGCAGATGGCTTTCATTCCTGAACACTCTATGTATATCTTCGCCAAGATCGTGCCAGATCGAATCGTGATTTTTTCTCACGTTTGAAAGAAGGATCGCGAGACGGTTGTCTCAATTTCAGTCACTCCGGTGTTTCGAAGCTTGACGTTGTTTCATAATGGTTCTTTCACGTTCGAAAGGATGGTCGGCATTTGGTCTGGATTCTCTGTTCTTATTTATGCATTTTACGCGTGATGAGAAAAATAAAACTATCGGTTGTTATAGTGTTATCCCTCGTGGGAGGAATCTGCGCATCGCTTGTTCTCGACGGATGCATACAGGTGCCGCTTCGCTATTATGATTACCCGCCGGTTACGTTCGTGAATCTCAGCGCGGACGAGGACCTGGAAATCGTCGGGACCAATGTTGATGATTTCCGCAAAGACCTGTCCGCGTGGTACCTGATCATATCCGACCAGTTGCCACGAGACCGGCGCCGCGACTGGTTGAGCAACCTGGGATTGCGCGTGTACCTGTACACGGCTCCCGTAAGCCGTTCTGCCCTGTTGGACGTCCTGGGCGCGCCTTCCGTTTCCACGGGCCCGGATTCTACCGTGGTATTCGTCGTCTTTACTACCGAGGTCATCGATATCCTTTCACCCGACCAGGATATCCAGGATGTGCGACAGTCCTAGAAAGTCTTCGCCTCGCCGGATCTCGCCCGCAAGGAATTCAAGACTTTCGCCGAAGGATTTATCCGGCAAGTGATGAAGGACTTTTAAGATGGTGGGCGCGGCTAGCCCTCAGGACGTGTTTGACGAACCGTGGACGCGCAGGGTGAGGCGCCGCCGGATCATGCCTTCACTGTTGGCGATGTTCGTCCTGTTCCTGGCAGGGGCCACGAGCATCGCCCAGCACGAAACTCGCGACTCGACCTCCCGGGTCGGCCAGCCATCGGTAAGGGATACGACCGCACCTTCCCTGACTTCCACTCCCTCCATCAACGGATGGAAACTGGCGGCGGTAAGCGCCGCTGCCGTCTCCACCTTGGGCGCTTCCTACTTGTACCTCAAGGAGACGTGGTGGAAGGATGGAACAACCGCTTTTCATTTCGACGATGGTCCGGACTTGCGCTACGCCCGTAATTTAGACAAAGCAGCGCATTTCTATGGCGGCCTCATCGGCTCCGACCTGTTCTATGGTGCGTTGAGGTGGACGGGGATGTCCAAAACGACATCGCTCTATACCGGGGCGGCGTTTGGCACCTTCGTGCAGTTTGCCATCGAGTTCAAAGACGGTTTCTCGCCACGCTGGGGTTGGAGCTGGCAGGATGTCGCATGGGGCACGGTCGGTTCATGGTATCCACTGGCCCGACATTATTGGCCTTTTCTGAAAAACGTCGATTTCAAGTGGAGTTACTGGCGACGCAGCGACAGGTACTTCCAGGTAAAGCAAACGGGGACGTGGAACGACGACTACGTCAACCAGACGTACTGGATGTCGGTCAAGGTCAACAATCTCCTCCCCGAATCCGTGGAACCATACTGGCCTGACTTTCTCGCCGTTGCTCTCGGTGTCGGTATCGACGACGATTACGACGGTCTGGGCGGTGGCAACATCGAGATATACCTTTCACTCGATTACGACCTGCCCCGGATTTTTCCTTCATCGAGCCCCCTCTGGGAAGCGGTCAAGCACTATCTTAACTATATTCACTTTCCCGCACCGGCGGTGCGATTGACCCCTACCGCCATCTGGTACGGGTTTTATTTCTAGCCATGAGCAATCGTTTACGCTCTTCGACTCCGCTCAGGGTTACGCATAGGAGAACGTGATTTCCAGCCATGAACAACCGTGTACGTATCGTTTTCGCAATAGTCTTCTTTCATGCCGCTGTTGCGGCAAGCCAGCAACCGGCAGATCCGGCGTTCGCGCTCAAATTCGGGGCGGCAATTTCCGGCCATGATTTCGTGCCTGCCGATACGTCGTATCCGCGTCCGTTTCCGGAGTACGATTTTGACCGGACTTCCATCGTACCCTGGAGAGCGGCGGTCATCGGGGGCGCGCTTACCGCGGTGTTCATCGGGCTGGATATTTACCAGCGGAATTCCTGGTGGAAAGGCCAACGGGGCGAGTTCCACATCGCGCCGGATAATGATTACGCCCTGCAAGTCGACAAGGTGGGCCATTTTTACGGGGGTGCGCTCAGCACGTTCATCGGAAGAAAATCCGCGCAGTGGACCGGGTTCAGTGACGAGGCCTCGGTTTGGGTAGGCGCGCTCATCGGAACGACCTTTGAGTTGTGGGTGGAATACCAGGACGGTTTCGCCACCGACTGGGGATTCAGTCCGGGCGATGCGATCATGGACGTGGCGGGAGCTCTGTACCCCGTGGCGCAACACTACGTTCCTCCGCTGGCAGCGTTCCAGCCGAAATTTTCGTATTACCCCTCCAATGATCTTTTGGAAGGCAGGCACAAAGGCGGCAATATCATCGATGACTACCAGGGGCAGACGTACTGGATGGGCATCCAGGTGCACGAGTTGCTTCCCCCGTCATGGAAACCGTACTGGCCGGAATGGCTGGGCCTCGCACTCGGCGTATCGGCACGCAACCTTTCGAATCGTGACGAGCGCTTTCGCGGTGTTATTGTATCGCTGGATTATGATGTCACGAAGATCATTCCCGGCGATTCCTGGTTCCTCCGCTCCCTGAAAGAAGGGTTGAATTTCGTCCATTTTCCTGCGCCCGCCGTGCGTATTTCCCCGGACGTCGTTTTTTACGGTCTTTACTTCAACTGACCTTTTCGTGATCAGCGTTATCATACCGGCATACAACGAGGAAAAACTGATCGTTCCGATGTTGGGCCAGTTTACGCCAGCATTGCGGGAACGCTTCCGCTTGCAGATCATCGTCAGTGACGGGGGCAGCGAAGACAATACGGTGGCGCTGGCGGAACTGGCGGCGGACAAGGTGCTCTTACACCAGGAGCAACGACGGCAGACGATAGCCGAGGGGCGAAACGCCGGCGCGGCGGCGGCAGTGGGCGAGATACTCGTGTTTCTTAATGCCGATACCCGTTTCAATGATCCGGAAATGTTTTTTTCCGTCCTGGCCAAAACCCTGGAAGACTCGCGAATCGCAGCGGCAACATGTGCCATCCACGTGTTTCCGGAGGAGGAGAGACTTGTCGATCGCGCCTTTCACATCGCGCACAACACGTACTGCCGTTTTTTGAATCTTCTCGGCGACGGTATGGGGAGGGGTGAGTGCCAGATCGTACGCCGAAACGTTTTTGATGCGGTCGGAGGGTATAACCCCGCAATGGCCGCGGGCGAGGATTACGACCTGTT
>JAJRXL010000111.1 GCA_024276335.1 Bacteroidota bacterium | reverse complement strand
TAAAAAGACCCTGATCAAACCCGCCGAAGATTCCGTGCACGACCAGTACCGGATGACCTTCCCCGAACGTTGCGTATTCCATGGAACCGCATTCTGTCTCCACAACGCGGCTACCCTTACTCTTGACACGCTCCCGGGCAGCGCGCATGTCACGACGAAAACGCGTGTACACGACGGCTGCCAAGATCACAACCGCCGCACCCACGACTCCGACAATCAACCACCAAATGTTCAGATTTTCCATGTGTTAACACTATTCGTTATCGGGGCTCTCCGTTTGCGCACAGCCGCCATCAGCGGAGAAAGCATTTTTGTTTACACACTTGCCTCGCACTGACGTGCAATAAAAGTTCCTGGAATCCATCGAAATAGAATGACTAAGGATAGACGTTCTACGTGCGAATCAACGACAAATGCCTGCATCTGGTTTACTTCTTCGCGTGCTTCTTGAAAAACCCCACGATTGTTGTGGTTCCGTCAATTACGGTTTCTTGACCGGAACTTTAAATGTCGCCAGAATCGCCGTACTTACCACTTCCCGGGAATCCGGCGTATCCCTTTCAAGGCAGTGCATATTGTTTCATCCAATCCCAGTGAAGTTCGGCGCCTTTCAAAGGGTGATTCTTTCCGTTCGGGTAATTATGCTCGAGCCCCTTGATCAACACGAATTTGAATTCACGCTCCTGGTCGGGGGGTACGGCCTTGTATGTCGCAATCAACGCCGAGTTAGGGTTGCCCGACAAGGTGTACGTGGAATCCATTCCAAACGTCGTTGTATGTGTCGATGCTATCTTACGAAAGAGAGGAAAATTCGTCAACAAGGAATCGAATGCTCCCATCGGGATATTGACCGTAGAATTTCCCAGCCAGAGATCATCAGAATTTCCAAGCTGAAACATCACCGGCAGCTTTCTCCTGGGTACGAAGGTGGTGTCTTTGGGCAACGTCCCGGAAGCCTCCGCGACAGCCGCGAACTCGTCGCTCATTTCTACGGCACACCGGCCGGCCATCGCTCCTCCGTTGGAAAACCCGGCCAGGTAGATTCTCTTTCTGTCAACATTGAATCTCTGTTTGAGTTCGGTGATTATCCGCCGGAGGAATTTGATATCATTCCGCGGTGTTTCGCCGGAGCAGTATTCAAAGCCCCCGGGGTAGATAGTCCACTTGGTCGTGTTTTTCACTTTCCCTTTATCAATAATGCAATATCTCCACGATGAAGGATACACCGTCAGGATATTTTCGACTTCACCGACCTCTTTCCACCCAGATATATTATAGGATTTTTCTCCGTTGCCGCTCGTTCCGTGGAGCATAAACACAACAGCGGTAGGCCTCTCTGGATTGTACTTCGACGGAACATGAACGTAATATTCCCGGACATCGCCGTCAACCTCCGTTGTGTAGTAATTCTTTCCTGTTTCATACTCTCTGCGAATTTCAGGATCCGTCGCGTCTGTTTCCGGCTTGCAACCGCCCCAGAAACCCAGGCTGAACGCCAGGGAAGCAATTGCCAGCTTGCGGGGTGAAAATATCCCCGCATCTATCACCTTATGTATTTCCATGATCACTACGGGGGCTCCTTTTGAAGTGTTGTGTTTGCAAAAACCACCGATCAGGTTCCGGTTCCCCTCGTCAGGCTCCCTGACACAAACAATATAAGGATACTTCCAAAACTCTGTTAAATCAGGGAACAACCCAAGCAGGTTCCGCACGATCATCACCTTCTGAGTTGAAAAAACATAACGTAACGAATCGGAACCATCGGAAACCAAACAGCGAGTGTCGTCTTATTTATCCAACGAGCCATTATAAGATCGGGCTTTCACTTCCACTTCGACGATTTCATTGTTCGCATCGAATCCCGCGTCTTCGAGTTGAACGGAAAAGGTCAAGTTCATGATCCGTCCATTGTCTCGAAACAGCTCCGGATGAAAATATGAGCAGTAAACAAGTTTTACTTTTTTCCCCTGCCTGTATCCAGGAACCGTGATACTGGCAACAACCTCGCTCCACGGCCCGAAAGGTTCAGTTGCCGCGTGGAAACGAATTTCACGCGGGCGGAAGAGATCGCTCGACGATGCCAGGACGTATTCCCCGAGGTAATCATTCCAGGCAACCGACACCTGGCCGTAAATATTCTCCAGCAACGGGATTTGCGTGCTTTTATCGCTGGAGAATACGGGTCCCGGCCCGCTGTAGAATTGATAGTCGGCGGGATTCTCGATCTTTCCGGGGCGTACCCTAGCAAGCCACATACCCTGCCTGTCGCCCCTCTTCTCGACATCGAACAGGTAAATCCAACCGTCGGCAGAGACGACGGCGGCGGGCATCACGGGAAAACGCCAGCCTTTTCGTGTCTTGATTCGCTGATGAAAACCTAACGGCTCGGCCGACCACGCCAGACCCGAACCGACGGTCCTGAAATCCCACGTTCCCTTTCCCGTTATTTCGATCAAGGAGTAATAAATGTACGATTTGCCGTTCACGTAAATTCCGCCGAGGGGCCAGATGCGATGGCGGTCCCAGGATTCTCCGGGGAGGAAGGCGATTGCCTGGGCAACGGCACCGCGCCGATCCAGCAGGAAATCCAGTACGGGAGGCACGCGCCTGTCCTTTTCATCCCAAAAAGCGACCGCGCAAGATACTCCCCCACCGGCAAAATGGGGTTTTCCCGTTGTATCCCGCGACCCCCTGAAGGTGTCGCCGAACCACCAAAGCGATCCGCCGGGCACGGGATACGAGTAGCCGCCATCCTGGGAAACAATCGATGCCTTTTCATGGCCCTGGTTCCAAACCGAGCCGAGGAAGCTGCTGCGAACAACCTCGAAGCTCCTTTCTCCTCCGGAACCGGAGGTCGAACAGCCCATCGACGCCATTAGGCACACCAGAAGGGCTGTTACGAAACCCGGATGACGGTTCTCTACAGCAACGTGAGTGATTGGATCTCCCGACTGTTGCAATTCAATCCCCGGCAAAGGAAACCGGCTGCATTTGTCTCGTGAGGAAGATTACCGTGGATACGGAGAAAACTGGTCTGCTACCGCCAGCCATTTTCCTTCTTCTTTTATGAATACAAACATATCACGCCCGCCCATCTCGATTGTCCGTCCTCCGAGATCAAATGACATGTCGAAATAATAGGTTACCACAGCGGTGTTTCCGTACAGTCGAATCTGGGGATCGATTTCCTTCCAGTGATGGATCTTTGCCGTATCCGCAAAAGCCTTCCATGAAGCAACGCATGCCTCCCGTCCTTCAATTCGCTCACGATCTGTAGCCGTAATTGCCACCATGTCGTGATGGAAAAAAGCATCGAGGTCGCTTGCATCACCCTTTGTCCAGGCATCGTTCAACGATCGCAAAGTTGTCCATACTTCGCCTTTGACAGGATCATCGAATTGTATCGACATTTGATTTCTTCCTGTCCTTACGAGTGAACGTTATTTCTGATGACAATTACTTATCCTTCTCATTTTGCGGTGAACCGAAAAATCGTGCTGTCATTCCCGTTTGACAACGTCAGCACATTATTCTCTACCCGATACACCGACGACTTCAGCACCGTATTCGCAAAGCGTATCGCTCGATCTCCGTGGCCGTCCTTGCCCTGCGGGTAAAACGAGATCGCGTTTCCGTCGCCTATGCCATACACTCCATACGTTTCGGTATATACAAGCATCGAATCATCGTTCCACTCGATATTGAATTCAAACGTCCTTTTTTCATCAAAGATCATCGTCGAAACCAATTGCCGCGTTTTTATTTCTTCGAATATCGAATCATTTGAAAACGTCAATTTCCAATCC
>JAJRXL010000110.1 GCA_024276335.1 Bacteroidota bacterium | reverse complement strand
TCGGGTTCGGTAGCTATAACCAATGGATTGTTCATCATCAAGCCGTTGTTCATCCACTGGGGAACCGCGTTTGAATCGAGTTTCTGCACGTACACTTCATATCCCGCGGCGGAAGCGTCCCGACTCTCCTGCCATGCAACGAAGACATTGCCGTTGGTATCGGTAGATACACGTGGTTTCTCGGATTCAATATTCATGGTCCATTTTGCAAAGACGTCGCGCCAGGACATGACCGTGTACCCGTCGGCTTCCGGCACACCGAGCTTCTGGCCGTAAATGTTCTTGTCCTCTCGCCGGTTGTCTTCCCACACGAACACGTTGTAGGCAATTTCCGGGTGCTGCTGGTTTCCGAAGGCTTCCGTGACCGGCCAGCCGTTTACCTGCCAGTAGAGATCGTACGCCGGTATCCCTATTTCCTGGACGTATATATCGATTCTGTCCGCTCCGTTGCGCTCATCCTGCCAGCCTATGACCGCGGAAAACGAGCTTTTTGTTGCATTATACCCGATATCCACAGCCACGTGGTTCTGAGTGAACGGAAACGTGCATATCGGCCTCCCGTCCGTTTGCCAGGGCGACGTCGTTACCACGGAACCCGCCGTGACATTGACAAGACCCGCGTAAATGTCAGGACCGGTACTGCCAACGTTTCTTTTGTCATCCCACGCTACAACGGCATAGGTGGGATAGATATTCAGCGTGTCTTCGTACAGGGCGATCTTTTGATTTTCCTGTGCGCCTTGCGCGCTGCACACGGAAAGACCGGAGCCGCCCGAAGTCGGCCATACGCGCGCGCCCGACGGATCGATGAGTTGTACGTAGATATCGGGAGCGCTTTGCCCGTTGCGATAATCCCTCCACGCGATCACCGTTCCCAGCGCGGGCGCACGTGGCGCCAACCCGCACTGAACGAGCTGCGGGTCGAATTGATCTTCGAAAAACGCGGTAGGCGCGACGCGGACGTCGTTGGCGCCCCATAACGCGTTGCCCGCCGCATCGATGCGTTGCGCATAGATTTGCCAATGATCGTTGCGAAGGTCTTCCCATGCCACCACGACTCCGGGAACGCTTCCCAGCCTTGGCGGCGTATCGAGCACAATTTCCGAGTTCACCTGCCACTCAGGCTTCGTCTGGTTGGCCCTGATGCCATTTGCAGGCCAGCCCTGTTTGGGATTGCCGTTCGCGCTCACAATGTATTGAACATAAACGTCGATATCTGAAGAGGGTGGAGCATAGTCGCGGTAATCCGTCCATGTAATGAATGCGCCGTCGCCGGTACCGACGATTCTCGGACGCAGGGCAGCGCTGTCCAGTCCCGCGCGAACAGGCTTCCCGTCCGGGTTCGGGCTCCAGTTCGGATCGAGCTGACCGGTCGTCAAGTCGATGCGATGCGCGTAGATCTCCGCGTTGCCGGAGCGATAATCTTCCCAGACGATGATCACGCCGTTGCCCTGGTCAAAGGCCGCGCGTGGATTCTTCTGGTCTCCGGGTACCGTACAGACCGGCACTCCATCGATCGGATTCCAAAGAGCGAGGCCGTGACCGTTCTCGATGACCTGGGCATAGATGTCAAGGTTTCCGCTCCTGTCATCCTCCCAAACGACGACAGTGTATGTCGATGTATCGGGGCGAGCGATCTGCGGATTGAGTTGATCGTTTTCCCCGAGTGTGACGTATCGATCTTTCCAGTTTATAGGTCCCGGGCTCGATTGCGCTTTTGCGACTATTGGGAGCATGACTAACAGTAAAAAAACGCTAAGAAGTATGAAGGCGAGGCAGTCGGTGTATCGGCTTACCTCGCGGGGGGGGGGGGGATGCATTTCTCATTGCATTTCTCCTGAATGATTCGTTGAAAAATAAGAGTTAATTTATATGAAAACAAGAGAAACCTTTCCTTTTTGGGAATTTCATCGTATCCTTTTTCGTTACGGGATACGACAATATTTCAGGAACAAGGAAAAGTCTGTCTTGGAATTCCGCATGATTTTTTTCCATCATGAATGATTCGGGAAGTCTCGGATGTGGTCCATGAGCATTCATATCTAGCGGACGACTGTGGTAGTAATATAATGCATTGTCAAGACGTTTGTTGTACGGAAACCACGACAATTTGGCTGCGGGAACCACGACAATTTTGACCCCGAAAATGAACAAAACGAGTCAAAAAATAAATACACATGGCGTTTTCAGGCCGTATTCGCCATTATTATTTGCGTGCGGCAAAGAATGTATGTTTTTTAATGAAATTATTGCAATGGAGGTTCTGAGCACGATGTTTCACGGGTCCAGAAAGGCGGTGTCATGGCGTAGAGGTAATGCGTTTTTTCCCGAATAACGGGAAAGGAAAAGAACTGACAAAGAGACAGGATGGATGGGTGGCTTACGATTTTGGACTCTTGATGCCTTGAAGGCGGGTTGAACGTTCTAACGTTGGAACGTTTTCCCTTTGCGGTTAAACCGGCTCGTAGTTCGTGGTACAACCCCAACCACTTCTTTTTACATTTTACTTGCCCCGGGGAAACCGTTGAAAGGTTAAAAGAATTTTCCCCTGTGAACGGTCATCCCACGGATGAATCCGTGGGCTAATGATTGAAGATGGCCTTTGTGTCCTTTGCGCCTTCTTTGCGCCCTTTGCGGTTAAAGATGACCGAAGACAAGGAGACCGGGGGACAAGGGGAAGAGCGGACAAGGAGACAAGGAGACCGGGGGACAAGGAGAAGCTTGAATTTGG
>JAJRXL010000016.1 GCA_024276335.1 Bacteroidota bacterium | reverse complement strand
GGGGGCGTGACATCTCCGGTTGCGGGAGTTCTGCGAAGTCGGCGCTTTCAAGACGCGACGTCGGAAAAAAGGGAATCCGGAACCATGTATTATCGAATCGCATCATATGGAAAGTACGAGTCGAACACCCCGGGGTCTTTCTGGGCTTCCCGCGGAGGAGATCGAAAGGGACAGGAACTTTGAATGAAACGAAAATGTTTTTACAACGTAATCAAAATAATGACCAACGTACGACTGTGTTCGTAAATAAAAAGAATGATGTTCCGGGCGCTCGATCCGGAACCGACGATGCGTTGATTATCCAATAACTACTAATATTCGAGGTAGTTACGTGAAAATATCCAAACAATACACAAACCGGGAAAGCCAATCGCTTGACAAGTACCTCCAGGAAATCGGGAAAGTGGACTTGCTTACGCCCGAGGAAGAGGTGGAACTGGCGAAAAAAATCAGGAAGGGCGGTTCCGAGGGACAGATCGCACTGGAAAAGCTGACCAAGGCCAACCTGCGTTTCGTGGTTAGTGTTGCCAAGCAGTACCAGAACCAGGGACTGTCTCTCGGCGACCTGATTAACGAAGGCAACCTCGGCCTTATCAAGGCAGCCAAGCGCTTCGATGAAACCCGCGGTTTTAAATTCATTTCTTATGCCGTGTGGTGGATCCGCCAGTCCATCCTCCAGGCCCTGGCCGAGCAATCCCGCATCGTGCGCCTTCCGCTCAACCGCGTAGGTGCGCTGAACAAGATCGGCAAGAAGTTCAGCGAACTTGAACAGGCGTACGAGCGTGAGCCCAGCGCCAGTGAACTGGCCAAGGAACTCGACATGACCTTGTACGAGGTGGCGGATACCCTGAAGATCTCTGGCCGTCACGTGTCGGTGGATGCGCCTTTTACCCAGGGCGAGGACAATCGGCTCCTGGATGTGATCAAGGACGATCATCAACCGCCGCCCGATAGCACCCTGATCGGCGAGTCGCTGAAGGTCGAGGTCCGGCGGGCCCTGTCCACTCTCAGCGAGCGCGAAGCAGAGGTTATCCGGCTGTACTTCGGCTTGGATCGCGACCATTCCTTGACCCTGGAGGAAATCGGAGAGAAATTCCACCTAACGCGGGAGCGTGTGCGCCAGATCAAGGAAAAAGCTATCCGGCGCCTGCGGCACGCCACCCGGAGCAAGCAATTGCGCGCGTACCTCGGTTAGTGTCACGACATATGAAACATTCCTATCACCCGGATACGTCCGGGTTTTTTATTGCCGGCGCGCCGATCGACGCGGTTTGGCGAGATTTTTAGCCTCAATGAAGATTCGTGTGGCGCCGGGAACGTCCGCGCGAATTCGCCGCTCCAGTTCCGCCGTTGTGCGCTCTATCTCTTCGGCGCTCAAGTTGTCCGCGAAATCCAGCGACAGGTTGACCAGTATCTGGTCGGGACCCAGGTGCATGGTCAGCAATTCGCCGACACGTTCTATTCCGTCGGTCTCGTCGATGGCTTTGCGGATGCGCTCGATATTTTTCGGCGAGGCGCTTTCGCCGATAAGAAGGCTCTTGCTTTCCCAGGCCAGGAAGACGGCGACCAGGATGAGGAGGATACCAATGAGCACGCTGGCCAATCCGTCGAAGAAGAGTTCGCCGGTAACATGTGACAGGATAATGCCTGCCATCGCGATCAACAGCCCCAGGAGGGCGGAGGCGTCCTCGAACAGGACGGTGACAAGTACCGGGTCTTTGGTCTGGCGAATGAAAGCCGGCGTGGAGGCATCGCCGCGCTTCAGGACGAACTCTTTCCATGCCGTCCGGAAGGAGAGCCCTTCCAGGACGAGACTGACACCAAGCACCACGTAGCTGACCAGGACGTTTTCCAGGGGATGGGGATGGATGGCTTTTGCGATGCCTTCATACACGGAAAAAGTGCCGCCGATTACGAACAAGGACATTGCTACTACGAAAGTCCAGAAATACCGTTCCTGCCCGAACCCGAACGGATGCAGGGACGTGGGAGGCTTTTTCGCGCGCTTCAAACCGATGAAAAGAAAGACCTGGTTCGCCGTGTCCGCCAGGGAGTGCACGGCTTCGGCCAACATGGCGGAACTCCCGCTGATAAAAGACGTGACGAACTTGGCCAAGGCGATACCAAGGTTGGCCAGGAAAGCGGCGATGATGACGTGTTTTGATCCTTCACTCACGTGTCGATCTCTGCCGTTGTCCGACAAGTTTTCGAGATCGTTCATGATCGACGTGTCCGTTCGCATAAAAAGACATGATGCGTTGCTCCCATTCTTGTCAGGATGATCACACCTCGTCTGTTCCCCTCAAGGGGGAGCGAAGCTCGCAGGTCTTCCGGTTCGACAGGAAATCCCCGTTTTTTTATTTCCGTCCCCGGCCCAAACTCCAGCGCTGCCGCGCGCTCCTTTAATTGTCGCTCTCGAAAAACAAATGCCTCGAGAATATGGAAGGATTGGTGCCACGCTGATACGGGCGGTTGCTCCAGGCAATGGCCGTATGCGATCTGCCGGTCCAAAAAGCGCGCCCGGATTGAATCGAAGTAGCTGGCCACGGCATGGGCTCGTATCAAGGCCGGGTGGGGCTCGACGAGATACCCTGCACTCCAGTCGGTTGCCAAGGGACGGGGCGTCTCTTTGCTGTCGCGCTCAGTCCATGCAAGGCTGCGATCAACGTGCATTACCACCGGCATGGATGGCGGGAATCCCCGGTGCAGAATCTGCTCGGTGCACTCGGTGCGGGTAGCAACGAAGGTCCTGCCCCAGAGGGAGTTGACACCCGGGTCGTGCACGGGTGATGTCTTTACGGCAATTTTTACGTGCGGAGCAAGAGCGGTCAGAAACTCCAGAGGTGGCGAGTATGCGCTCATGCGGCGCACCCGCATTCCCCGGTTTCGACGCGAGGGATCGGCCCAGATGCCATCGAAGCAATCCGGATCGAGCGACGTGAGCGCTTCTTCCGCCGTCGCTGTAACTACGTCAACATTGGTGCAGCCCGTGGCGGCCAGGTTTCGTGTCAGCATGAAGGACAGTACGGGATCGCGCTCGATTGCGATAACATGTTTGACGCGTCTCGACAAGGCGATGGTATCGATGCCCGTTCCGGCACCGATTTCCAGGATGTGGTCGTCGGGATGGAACAGGGAGGCGTGCCAGTGGGCCGCTGCCAATGAAGATGCCTGTTCCGTGGATTCGCGGGTAGTCCACAAGAATGGATAACCGGGGTACTTGGAGGCGCCGTTTTCCCAGGCAACAGCCAAACGCAGCGCCGCCAGGTATAGCGGCCGTGCGTCTTCAGGGCAACTGCCTCGTATGACCTCTACCCGTTTTAGCGGATCGGGAGTGCTTCGGCAAACGGAGAGGACTGTTGGGAGCACATGTTCATACCGTTCGAGCGAAAGAGTTCCGAGCGCATCAAGGAAATCGTCGTCGTTCTTCAATGTCTCAGCAGTGATTTTCGTAATTGCAGAAGTATGTTATCTTCGATAGGTTGCGTGACGGGCTCGCAGTTCCCGCGCCTTTTTCTTAATGCAAGATAAAGTATATGCCCAGAATATTTCCCATTCTCTTTGTTATAAGCATTATTATTTCGCTAATTCCCGAGGTCTTATTTGCCCAGCAGGAAAGAGGCAGCGTGAAGGGTTTCGTCCGCGACAGCACGACGGGCGAAGCTTTGAGTCTTGCCAACGTCATCGTGAAGGGGATGGGGCAGGGGGCGGCTACGGACTCCCGGGGTTTCTATTTTATTTCGAACGTCCATCCTGGAAAGATTGTACTGCGTGTTTCCCTGGTCGGATACGCCACCAAGGAAATGGACGTTGAGATCGTGGCGGGAAAAGTCGCCACGGCAAATATTCGATTGGCGCCGGTGGTATATCAGTCCGGTGTCGTCACCGCCACCGCGCAGCGACGCGCCCGCTATGACACCGAGATCAGTACGCAACCGATCGGAAGCACGGAAATCGAGGTCGTGCCCGCGGCGGTGGAAGCGGATTTATTTCGCACGATTTCCATCCTGCCGGGTGTCGTGTCCACCAGCGACGTAACCAGCCAGTTTTACGTACGAGGAGGGGGCGGCGACCAGAACATGATCATCCTGGATGGAATGACAATTTATAATCCATTCCACGCCCTGGGACTGTTCAGCATTTTCGATGCCGATGCGATAAAAGAGGCGGAGGTGCTCAAGGGAGGGTTTCCCGCCCAGTACGGTAACCGGCTCTCGTCGATTATCAATATCAAGACCCGGGAAGGCAATGCCCGCCGCTTTGCGGGGAAAATCTCCGCCAGTTTTCTCAGTGTCAAAGCCTCGGCGGAAGGGCCGACGCCTTGGAAGGGCTCGTGGATCGTCTCCGCCCGGAAGAGCACCTTTAACGAGGTGCTGAAGAAATTCGTGCGTACCGATGTGCCGTTCGATTTCTACGATGTTATCGCTCGCGCAAACGTGGAAACCGGCGATGCGGGGCGGCTTTCCGTGCATATGCTCCTGAGCGGCGACCAGATCATCCAGTCGAACGCCAAGTCGGCGGATTATTTCTGGGACAATCGTGGTTACAGCTTGACTTGGTTCCAGGTGCTGGAAAGCCGGTATTTCATCGATGCATCCGTTTCTTTCAGTTCGTTCAAGGGGGAATTGCGGCCCAAAGCCGAATCCGAGATGTCGCGCAGGCTGTCCGAAGTGGAAGAAGTCTATTTCAATGGAACGATTAATTACTTTCGTGACGACGGCGATTCCTACGGGGCGGGATTCATGTTCCGTCTCCCCCGGTACCATTTTGCCTTTACCAACGCCGCCAATTTTGACCGGGACGTTGTGACGCGGAATTCTGAAACGGGGCT
>JAJRXL010000109.1 GCA_024276335.1 Bacteroidota bacterium | reverse complement strand
TTTAATCAAAAAAAAGCACAAACCCTCTTGACAAATTGTTTAAAACACCGTAACTTTCGAACCGCCTTTTGTCTTTAACTCAACCAATTGGCAGTCTCGAATACATGTTGAAATCGCTCTCGTTGTGGCTTCGTTTGATTCTGTGTTGGATGTGTTGGTATCGGGAGAGAGAATGCGGGTTGAGTTTTTTATAAGTAATAGATCGTTTCACCCACAGATTTCCGTTTCCCGGAAAGGTTTTACCAGCAGGAGTTCAGATGCACATAGAACGCAGGTACACTCGTCCTGATACCAATCCCTTCGACATGTTCAGGTACACCCGCCGTTCTTCGATTCTCAGGAATCCCGACGGCAGCGTTGTCTTTTCCATGGAAAATATCGAGGTCCCGGAGCACTGGTCGCAAATGGCCACGGATATCCTGGCCCAGAAATATTTTCGAAAAACCGGTGTGCCCCAATATGACGAAGAAGGGAACCCCGTGCTCGATGGAAACGGAAAACAGGTGCTGGGTGGCGAACACAGTATCAAGGAAGTGGTGCGCCGCATGGCAGGTACCTGGACACACTGGGGTAGGACCTATGGTTACTTCGACACCGAGGAAGACGCGGAAGCCTTTCACGACGAGATATGTTACATGCTCCTCCAGCAGATGGGAGCGCCGAACTCGCCGCAGTGGTTCAATACCGGCCTGGCCTGGGCGTACAACATCACCGGACAGTCACAGGGGCATTACTACGTCGATCCCGATACCGGTGACATCGTCAGGTCCAAGGATGCATATACGCACCCTCAGCCTCATGCCTGCTTTATCCAGTCAGTCGCCGATGACCTGGTCAATGACGGCGGAATTTTTGACCTCGTGACGAGAGAAGCCCGCGTATTCAAGTACGGTTCCGGAACCGGCAGCAATTTCAGCAAGCTCCGGGCGAAGGACGAACCGCTTTCCGGGGGCGGCAAGAGCTCCGGGCTGATGTCGTTCCTGAAGATATTTGACCGGGCGGCGGGCACGGTAAAATCGGGTGGAACGACCCGGCGGGCCGCAAAGATGGTGGTACTGGATATCGACCACCCGGACGTCGAGGAATTCATCGAATGGAAAATGTTCGAAGAGCAGAAAGTCGCCAGCATGGTGTCGGGCAGTCGGATATGCCGCCTCCATCTTCAAAACATCATACGGATCGCGCGGGAGACGGAAAACACGGATTACCGGAAGAATCGACTTCTTGCCGAAGCCGTTCGCAGGGCACGCGGGGCCGCCGTTCCCATGAATTATATTCTCCGCGTGCTGCGGCTGGTGGAGCTGGGAAAAACGGAGATCGACTTCCCCGTATTTAACACGCATTATGAATCCGAAGCGTACTCGACCGTCAGCGGCCAGAACGCCAACAACAGCGTGCGGGTAACCAATGACTTTTTGCGGGCGGTTGAAGAAGACCTCGAATGGCACCTGCGGTACAGGACGACGGGCAAGGTCGCGAAGACGATTCGGGCACGGGAACTCTGGGACAAGATATCTCTTGCCACATGGGCCAGCGCCGATCCCGGGCTCCAGTACGATACGACCATCAACGAGTGGCATACTTGCCCTGTGGATGGTCGCATCAACGCCAGCAATCCCTGCTCGGAGTACATGTTCCTGGACGACACGGCGTGCAACCTTGCTTCCCTCAACCTGAAGCATTTCCTTGATGCCACGACCGGCGAATTCGACGTCGAGAGTTTTCGGCACGCGGCCCGCTTGTGGACGATCGTGCTGGAGATCTCCGTTCAAATGGCGCAGTTCCCCAGTCGTGAAGTCGCCCTGAAGAGTTACCAGTTTCGCACGCTCGGCCTGGGTTACGCCAACCTGGGAACGATTCTCATGATGTCCGGTATTCCGTACGACAGTGAAAAAGGACGCGCAATCGCAAGTGCGCTTACGGCCATCATGAGTGGTGAAGCATATGCTACCAGCGCGGAAATGGCGCGTGATCTCGGCACGTTTCCCCGTTTCATGCAAAACCGCCAGCACATGCTTCGCGTCATAAGGAATCATCGTCGTGCCGCGTACAATACGAGCGAGAACGAGTACGAGGGGCTGTCCATCACGCCGCAGGGGATCAAGACGGAATTCTGCCCGGAATACATGGTTGCCGCTGCGCGCAACGCGTGGGATCGTGCGCTGGAACTGGGCGAAAAGCACGGGTACCGGAATGCCCAGGTCACGGTGATAGCACCGACCGGCACCATCGGACTAGTCATGGATTGCGATACCACCGGAATTGAACCGGATTTTGCTATCGTGAAATTCAAGAAACTGGCGGGTGGCGGGTATTTCAAGATCGTGAACCAGAGTGTTCACAAGGCGCTGGAAATGCTCGGTTACACGGAGAGCCAGATCGAGGATATCGAGAAGTACACGCGGGGGCACGGCACGTTCATGGGTGCTCCGCACATCAACCGGGAAACGCTGAAACTGAAGGGATTCTCGGACGAGAAGATCGACCTGTTGGAAAAGGAACTCGACAACGTGTTCGAGATCAAGTTCGCTTTCAACAAGTGGTTGTTGGGAGAGGAATTCTGCAACCAGTTGGGTTTTTCCAGCAACGAGTTGAACTCGCCTGCCTTCAACATGCTGGCTGCACTCGGTTTTACCAGGGAAGAAATAGAGGAAGCGAACCGTTACATCTGCGGGACCATGACGATTGAGGGCGCGCCGCACCTCAAGGAAGAGCACTATCCGGTTTTCGATTGCGCCAACCGGTGCGGACGTATCGGCCGGCGCTACATCAGCTACGAGGCCCATATTCGGATGATGGCTGCCGTTCAGCCGTTCATCTCCGGCGCGATCTCCAAGACGATCAACATGCCTGCGGATGCGACAATCGAGGATGTATCGCGTGCGTACATGCTCTCGTGGAAGCTCATGACCAAGGCCAACGCGCTGTACCGCGACGGTTCCAAGCTTTCCCAGCCGCTGAGTTCGGTCAGCGACGAGGAAGAGGACGAGTTGACGCTGATCGGAAAGGATCCCGAGGACGTGGACGAGCGCGTGGGGCCGAAGGAAATACAGCAGGCGGTGGCGCGGCGGCCGGTGCGCCGCAAGTTGCCCGCCCGGCGGCAAGGATACGTGCGCGAGGCCGTTGTCGGCGGACACAAGGTTTATCTCCGTACCGGCGAGTACCCGGACGGCACGCTCGGCGAGATATTCATCGACATGTACAAGGAGGGCGCGTCGTTCAAGGGGCTTCTCAATTGCTTCGCCGTTCTTGCTTCGAAGGCCCTTCAATACGGCGTCCCCTTGCAGGAACTCGTGGATTCGTTCACCTTTACCAGGTTCGATCCGGCGGGCTCGGTGATCGGTCACGAAAGCATCAAGAACGCGACATCCATTCT
>JAJRXL010000015.1 GCA_024276335.1 Bacteroidota bacterium | reverse complement strand
TCCCTGGGTGGATGCACGGGCAGCGACGTCGCTTCCATCCTGGAAAAGAAGCGGGTGAAACTCGACCGGTTTGAAATTCACGTTACCGCCGAGGAAACGGACGAACACCCGAAAGTATATTCCTCCATCCATGTCGAGTACGTCTTCTACGGCGAAAACATCTCCGAAAAAGCCGTCGAGCGCGCGATCGAGCTTTCCCAGACCAAGTACTGCGGCGTTTCGGCGATGCTGCAAAAAGCCGTGACTCTTACGCACAGCTACAGAATCGAGTCATCGCAAACCACGGAATGAGAATCATGGGTACACGTCATCCAAAAGTTGTAATTTTCACGACGCCGACCTGCGGCTTCTGCCGTCAGGCCAAGCGTTATTTCCGGGAAAAGAACATCCGGTTCACGGAAGTGGACGTCACCCGGAACCCGGACGGCGCGCGCGACATGGTGCGGCGTACCGGTCAACAGGGAGTGCCGGTCATCCTGATTAACAACAGACCGATAGTGGGCTTCGACAAACCCAAAATCAACCAACTGCTTGGTATCCATTAACCAAAAAACTGGAGGAATTCTTCTATGAAGCTAAAACCACTCGACGACAGGGTCGTGGTCAAGGTCGAAGAAACCGGTGAAGAAGTATCCGCCGGCGGAATCATCATCCCTGACACCGCCAAGGAAAAACCCCGGACGGGAATCGTCATCGCCGTGGGAACCGACGAGGAACTGAAGGAACTCGTCAAGGAAGGCGACACGGTCCTGTTCGCAAAATACGGCGGCGAGGAATTGACCATGGATGGAGACGAGATTCGCATCATCTCTCGCTCGGACATCCTGGCGATCGTGGAAAAATAATGCTGCCCCTCCAGTCCTTGTGATACTGTAAGCACACCTGAAAAGAGTCCTGTCCGGTTTCGGGACCACGCGCTTCCACTTCACAATTCCGTTCTTTCGGGTTTGTCAGTTCGGATGGAAGCCCGAGGCCTCAAACCGGACAGTTGTTAACTCGTGGCCATGGAACAACACCTCCATATCCTGACCGGTCCATTCCTGGAACGCATCCCGGGCGCACTGGAACACGCCCTCCGTGACACGTGGCTGACGCTGCCCATCCTCCTGGTTCTGTACACGGCGCTTGAATGGTACCAGCACCGGTTCGGGGAGCGGCAGATCCAGCGGGTCTTGCAAAAATCGGCCTGGGCGCCCGCATTCGGAGCTCTGCTCGGCCTTCTGCCGCAGTGCGGGATCTCCGTGTTCGCTACTTCCCTGTTCGTCCTCCAACGCATCACGCCCGGAACACTCATCGCCACGTATCTCGCCACCTCGGATGAAGCGATCCCGGTATTAGCAGGGCACGGCGACGCAGCATGGTATATTTTTCCACTCATGGGAGGAAAACTCATCCTGGCCACCATCGCCGGTTTCATCGTTGACTACTCGCCGCTGCGTCGTTTCCTCGAGACCATACGGGAACAGGAAAAGCCCTTGCTGCCGATCATTCCTAACCGGCTGGACCATTTTCACGACCCGTTTCCCGGCATGAAAGTCATTCTGCGCCACGCAATGAACCACACGATGAATATCTTCGCATGGGTATTTGCTGTATCGGTGGCCTTGGTTCTGGCGCTCTCCTACGTCGATCGTCCCTCGTTGTTCTCCTCGCTGACTTCGGCGCCGTTCATCGAGATACTCGTTGTCGGCGTATTCGGATTGATACCGAATTGCGCAGCCTCCGTTACCATTGCCCAGGCATTTGCATACGGCGGGATCTCGGCAGGAGCCGCTTTCGCGGGACTCAGCGCCGGGGCCGGTTTTGGTCCCATCATACTTTTAAAGGAAAACAGGATTACTTCATCGTTCAAGATCCTCGTGGTCACGTTGGGCTTTGCCCTTGTTTCCGGCCTGGCCATCCAGGCTGTTTCGAGGTAAAAACACGCTCTTCTCGTTCCCAGCTTTCGCCCGTTTCCAGGCTCCCGCGCGGCACTACGGTTCGCCTTCGTTTGCGGCAACGGGGCAGCAGGAACGATACCCCCATATTCCATTGATATTAGGTGCGCGAATGCTATCTTTGACTTTCGTGTTGGATTGATCTGCCGAACCCCTTGAGGAGCTTTTTTGCTTGGATAAATTTATCATACACGGCGGTAACAAACTTTCCGGGGAGGTCCGGATCAGCGGGGCCAAGAACGCTTCCCTCGCCCTCATGCCCGCCACCCTGCTGGGAGAAAGCCCGTCCGTCCTCCGCAACACGCCCGACCTGCGCGACACCGCAACCATGTTGCATTTGCTGCGGTCGATGGGCGCAACCTGCCTCCGTGAGGGCGACGCGGTTACTATCGATCCGTCAAGCATTCACGCCCTGGAGGCGCCTTACCAGCTCGTCAAGAAGATGCGGGCATCTTTCTACGTATTGGGACCACTCGTCGCGCGATACGGGAAAGCCCGTGTTTCCTACCCGGGCGGTTGCGCGTGGGGCCCTCGGCCCGTCAACTTTCACATCGAGGGTATCCGAAAACTCGGAGCCCACATCGACCTCCAGGAAGGCTACATCGTTGCCGAGGCGCAGCGGTTGCATGGCGCGGAAATCACGTTCGACGTCTCGTCCGTGGGGGCAACCGGCAACGTGCTCATGGCCGCCGCACTGGCCCGGGGTGAAACCGTCATCAATAACGCCGCCAAGGAGCCGGAAATTCAGCATCTCGCGCGTTTCCTCGTGAGCATGGGCGCGGAAATCGAGGGCATCGGCACGAGCACACTTCGCATCCAGGGAAAGGATTCTCTCCACGGAACCGATGACGACAACATCCCCGACCGTATCGAAGCTGGGACGTTCCTGGTCGCCGCCGCTGTGACGGGTTCCACCATTACGCTCACGAACGCCCGCGCCGAGCACCTGGCCGCCCTCGTTTCGAAACTGGAAGATACCGGCGCGTCAATCCGTTCTCACGATGATACCATATCCATCATGACACCGGACCGGCCGGAGGCGGTCAGCGTTACTACCGCCATTTACCCGGGATTCCCCACGGACATGCAGGCGCAGTGGATTGCGCTCATGTGTCTCGCCACGGGAACATCCACCGTGACCGACACGATTTACCACGACCGCTTCAGCCACGTGCCGGAATTACAGCGGCTCGGCGCACGCATTGCGCTGGGCGAGAACACCGCCGTCATCAACGGCGTGGAGTATCTCACCGGGGCGACGGTCATGTCCACCGACCTCCGGGCCAGCGCATCGCTTATTCTCGCCGGGCTGGCCGCGCGCGGAACTACCGAGGTGCTACGTGTTTACCACATCGACCGGGGATACGAATCCATCGAAAAGAAATTACAAACACTCGGCGCGGATATCGTCCGCGTTTCCGGAAAAGAATATTAAGGTTGTCACATGATTTTCACGTTTCCTTCATTCCTGCTGATCTTGCTTTCGCTCCTGCTTTCGCCACACCAGGGGGGCGGGACCAACTTTGTGGTCGAAGCAAGCGTCATCCGCAATACCCTGCTCAAACCGGGAACGGAACCCGGCAACATGGCTTTCGGATTGAGTACGAGCACGGATGATGGAAAGACCTGGTCTTCCGAGGGATGGCCATACGCGAGCGTACGAGCCGTTCTGCACACGCAGAGCGGGGCCGTGCTCCTGGGATGCGACCACGGCATCCTGAAAAAACGTGATTCCTCCTGGGCCCTCACCAGCGACTGGCGATTTAAGAACACGACCTGCTTCGTTGAAATCGCCGGTTCGCCGAGCCGCATCCTGGCGGGAACTGCGCATGGTCTCTGGGTCTCGTTCGATGTCGGCGACTCGTGGAGCGATCTCACCCCGAACCTTCCCGAAGACGACACCCGGTACATTAACGCCTTCGCGCTGGATACTTCGGGTACGGTTTTCGCGGCCACCGAGAACGGCTGCCTGGTCAGCCATGATTCCGGGTTCACGTGGTCACGTGCAGGGCTCGTGAAAAAACGCGTCCGGGACCTGGCGTTGCACAAAGGATCCGGCTTGCTGGCGGCGGCAACCCGAAGCGGGGTTTTCTTCTCTTCCGACCGGGGAAAATCCTGGCTCCGGCGCTCCGAGGGATTGCTGAGCACGAAGATGACCTGCATCCTCGCTGACACGACCCGCGATAACACGTTCTACGCCGGGACCACCGACATGGGTATTTTCCGAACCACGGACGGCGGGAAAACCTGGACGCCGGGTTCCTTTGGAATCACGAATTATTTCATCCACTCCCTGTACATCGACCACGCTTTGACCGGAAGGATTTACGCCGGGACCGACGGCGGTCTCTTCGTGCTCAAACCCGGCCACGATCGATGGGACGCATTCGGGCTGGGAAGCTGTGCGATCTCTGCCGTTCACGTCCACCCGTTAACGCAAACTGGCAGTTCGAACCATGAATAGATTATCGAAAGGCATCCTGTTCATTTTCTTGATCACCGCTTTCACCATGTCAACGGTGGGACAGACCACCTATGAGGAACGCTGCGATTCCGTGAAAACGTTTTTCACGACATTCGACATCGCTCCCGACTATTTCATCCTCACGGCGCGGTTTCACGAGGGTGTCGATCTTGATACGGCCATCGTTACGCTGGACAACTTACTATCCAACCAGCCACGCGGCGACGCGTACTGGATGTTTTCGACCATGACCCTGTACCTGCACGGAAACGCCAACCTGCCGGAGCGACTGAAGAAACGCATACGGGAGCTTTGGCGTACGTACCAGCCCCTGCCCGGCCGGTCCGAGCACGAGCAGGTGCTTTACTACACCGCCTTCCTGCTCGCGACCGAGAACTTCGACGGCATGGATCACCCCGCTTGGTTCAATGGAAAATCCACCGAACAGAACCACGCCGAGGCGGAGAATTTCTTGCTCGACTGGTTCACAAGAACCACCGAAGACGGCATGGAGGAATTCGATTCGCCGACGCATACCGGTTTCTTTCTCTCCGCCATGCTGTTGCTGCGCGACTTCGCTGCCGACCAGGACATGCGAACGCGGGCGGAGATCATGCTGGACTGGCTGCTGGCGGAATTCGCAGCCAAGTACCGCGATGGCATGTACACCGGCCCCCACAGCCTGGAATTCGAGTACTCCGTGATCCGGCCCCGTGCCAGCGCCATGACATGCATCGGGGCGCTGTTATTCGGAGACATCGAGTTATGCTACACGGGCGAGCAGCTCCTGTTCGCGTTCAGTTCGTACCGGCCACCGGACATCCTGCGGCAAATCGCACTGGAAAACGTCCGGCCGCATACCATCGTCCAGCGACGGCGCAGCGGAAAACGCTACCGCAATACTTCCGCTCCGAAATACGTGTATGAAACCACGTTTCTTACACCCTGGTATTCGCTCGGCTCGCTCAACGGAGGCTTGATCCAACCCGTGAACCAGCACAGTTGGGATGTGAGCTGGAAAGCGCCGATCGATCGCTCTACGATTTTCTCCCTGCATCCGGCGGCTTCGCCGGAGTTGCTGGCGGAGTTCTACCCGGCCTGCGAAGAGGAAGCGTGGAACACGCTTGCTTCCCTCTACGGTCGGTATCCCACATTCAACAAGTACATCGGCGGGTCGCCCTACGAAGAACTGTTCCAGCATCGAAACACCCTTATTGCCATCTATGATATCCCGGACACCGATCGATACCGGCTCATTACCACGTTTTTTCCCCACGGCCTGGATGCCACCGATGCCGACTCTACAGGCCCCGGCTGGATATTCGCCCGGAGCGGTAAGGTCTTCATCGCGGTATTCGCCGTGCGCCCGTACCAGATGGTTTCCGAGCCCGCCGGAACCCGGTTCGTATCGCCGTTCTCCCGGAACGGCCTAATTGTCCAGGTTGCGTCTCCTCCGGATGTACCAACCTTCGAGGATTTCATCAAACGTGTCAAGGCCAGCACGGTGGACACCAGCGCTTTTGCGCGAAAAACACGCCTACGATACACGACGATATTCGGAGACAAACTTGACTTCACGTACGGCGGCGCGCGGAAAGTGAACCGAAAGAAAATCCGCTTCGATCCGGCCTTCCTGGTCAAGAGCGCCGTGCTTGACAGCAAGGCAGGAACGGGTGTGCTTCGTGTGACGTTTCGGAAAGACATGCTGATCCTGGACATGAAAAACGTTCGGATAACGCGCCAACCCTGAGTAATGATCGATAAACACTGTCTTTCCCTCTTGAAATAAAACCGAGATTATCCGATGTTATACGTGTCTGCCTTTCTGTTACTCCACAACCCATGATTGTCCCATGCGTTCGTCAATACTCGTATTACTGACCATAGCTGCTTTCGCGGCACCGTCGTATTCCCAGTACCGCCCGCTCTCTCCCGCCGATCAATCGCTCCTGTACAAGGATTCACCTGAATGGATCAAGGCGAGGGCGGATTACTTCTTCTCACAGCGCGCGTACCCGCTTGGTTACATTCCGGATGGAGCGCGACAGCAGGCGCTCCGGGATGCGCGGGTGCTATCCGCGTGGAAGCCCCCCGCATCGTTACGAAAAAACAATGCCCTTGCGACAGCCGCGTGGAAACTCATCGGCCCGGTGAATCGCGGCGGAAGGGTAACCGGCCTTGCCATCGACCCGGCGCAACCTGACGTGGTCTTCATGACCGCGGCCGACGGCGGAGTGTGGAAATCCACGGACTTCGGTGGAAAGTTCACGCCCGTGGCCGACGACCTTGCCACCATGGCCATGGGCTCGGTCACGGTCGATCCGTCGAATTCCGACCTCGTGTACGTGGGAACGGGTGAGGCAAATTTCAGCGCTGATTCGTACCCGGGAATCGGAATGGTGAAATCAACCGATGGCGGAACAACGTGGCAGCAAGCAGGGCCGAAGATCTCGGGCAACATTGCGCACGTTGCCGTTCATCCCGTCAGCGGGCGGATTGTCCTTGCGGCAACGAAGTCGGGTCTGTTTCGATCCACTGACGGAGGCGCTAAATGGACCAAGGTCATTGCGGGAAACACCAACGACGTGGATTTCCATCCCGTCAATCCCGCTATCGTTTTCGCTTGTGTATCGGGCAAGGGCGTGTACCGTTCGACGGATGCCGGTGTTACGTGGACGCAGTTGAACAACGGTATCCCGACCACGAAAATCCGCCGCCTTGAGCTTGACATCTGCCGCAATCAACCACGGTACGTGTACGTGGTCATGGTGCAACAGAGTGGTGGCAAATTGAAAGGAGTCTACCTTTCCACCGACACCGGCGATTCATGGACACTGCAAGCGGACGCGCCGAATTTCTTCGGATCCCAGGGTTGGTACAATATCACAATTGCCGTCAAACCGGATGATCCTAAAATCGTTCTAATCGGAGGCGTTGGGTTGTATCGGTCCTCCGACTCCGGAGTAAGCTGGAAATCCGTGAAGTACGTGCACGTCGATCAACATGCCCTGGCCTGGGATCCGGTCAATACGAACCGCGTGCTGGTGGGCAACGACGGGGGCGTTTACCGTTCGACGAACGCCGGCCAGTCATGGATTAGCCGGAACGGCAATCTTCCCATCACCCAGTACTACGCCATCGACGTCGATCGTACCAACGCCAATCTTATTTTCGGGGGCACACAAGACAATGGAACCCACCGTGGATCAGGCGGGCTGGTAAACTGGAGCAGGGTGGTTGGAGGTGACGGCGGATATGCCAACATCGATTACCTGGATACACGATACGTGTACGCGGAATACCAGCGGGGAAGCCACGTCCGTTCGACCAACGGTGGTATTATATTCAAGTACGCCAACAAGGGCATCGTAGGCAATGGCCTCTGGGTAACGCCGGTGGCAATGGACCCGGTTGATCCGAAGATTCTCTACACTTCCACGCGACAATTATACAAGACCGTCAACCGGGCGCAACAGTGGTTCGTGTACAACGGGAACATGGATTCCACCGGCTCCATTTCCACTATTGCCGTCGCGCCCTCTGACCGCAACACGATTCTCGTTGGAAAAACCACGGGAAAAGTCTGGCGCACGACAAACATGGGAGTGAGCTGGGAAAATATCAGCGCAGGACTCTCGAAGCGGTACTGCAAGCGTGTGGCGGTTGACCCATCTGATCCGTCCGTGTACTACGCGACCTTC
This sequence comes from Bacteroidota bacterium, assembly GCA_024276335.1. Lineage (GTDB taxonomy): Bacteria > Bacteroidota > Ignavibacteria > SZUA-365 > JAADGX01 > JAADGX01. Next base: position 128 of record JAJRXL010000015.1, on the reverse strand, counting down.
TCCGGCTACGGCCAGCCCCACGTGTACCGATCGTCAAACCGCGGCTCCACGTGGGTCAACATTTCATCCAACCTGCCGAACATTCCCGTGAACGACATCGAAATCAATCCCGGTGATCCCGGCACTCT
>JAJRXL010000108.1 GCA_024276335.1 Bacteroidota bacterium | reverse complement strand
TTGCCGCTTCGCGCTCTCTTCCAGAGCAAGGCGGGCCTTGCGTTTCTCGGTCTCGTCCCGGAAGATCAACAGGACCATATCGATCGTTTGTCCTTCCGCATCCACGTGCAGCGGAATTGCCTGGGCGCTGATGTACACTTTCTCGCCGTCCGGGCGGTACACGACGATATCATCCTTCCCCGTGGGAACCCCTTCTTTCATGGCTGGGTACAACGGAATTTCCTCCTCGGGATACCATTGCCCGTCCAGGTCATGCAAGCGAAATAGTTTCGCGAAGCCTGTTTCTGGCGAAAAGGATTTCATCCGTTCCCCGAGGTTCACTCCCAGGATTTCCTCTGCTTCCCGATTCCATGTCTTCAACTTCATATCCGCGAGATCAAAAATAAAGATCCCCGAGGGCAGCTCGTGGATAATCCGCTCCAACAGGATGCGAGAGATGGTACGCTCGCGCTCGAGCTGAATTCGCCTGGTGACGTCCCGTTTAACAGCCACAAGGCTTGTAATCCTCCCCTGGGTATCCAGAATAGGACTGACTGTTTGCTCCTCGTAAAAAAGTTCCCCGTTTTTCTTCCGGCTCATAACCAGTCCCTGCCAGACTTCGCCGTGCCTGACCGTTTCCCACATCCTGTTCATGATGTCAGGGTCCTCGTCCCTGGAGCGTAAAAACATGAAGGGCTTGCCCATGACCTCGGCCCGGGTGTAACCGGTTACGTGCTCGAAGGCGTTGTTGGTGTATTCAATATGACCGCTCTCGTCCGTCAGGACCACCATGTCTGCGGCATTTTCCACCGCCCGTGTCATCTTGCGAATGACGGTCTCGCGCTTCTTGTGCTCGCTGATGTCTTCAATCATGACAATACAATACGAGAGCTCGTTTTGCGCATCGAAAACGGGGGAAACAGAGGTGCGTCCCCAGATGATCCCCCCCTTCTTTGCTACGTATCGCTTTTCCATCCGGATCGCACTTTTCTTTCCCTCGGCAATTTCCTGGTGGGTCAACCGGCTTTGATCGACGTCTTCGGGATAGGTTATTTCCTCGTAGGTGAACCGGCGGAGTTCCTCCTCCGAATACTCGAGCAAGTTCTGAAAGGCCCGGTTCGACTGCAGGATACTTCCGTCCGGGGCAAGAATAATCATACCGATGGGAGCCTGCTCAAAGGTCTTCCGGAATCGCTCCTCGCTTTCGCTTAACCGTTTCTCAACCGATTTTTTCTCGGTGATATCCCGGGCGATGCAGAACCAGAACGTCTCCGCGCCGCTGCGATTGACCATGTGAATGTTTTGACCGACCCAGATGATCTTTCCGTTTTTGCACTGGATGGGAAGCTCGTAATAAGTGCGGGAAGCCCTGTTGAGCACCTGTTGGCGGTAGAATGCCCGTGCCCTGTCGCGATAGAAGTCCGCAACAATACCCAAGTAATGCTGGTCGCGAAGGTCTTCCAAGGTATAGCCCGTGAGCTCCTTGCCCTTGGGATTTAAATACACGAAGTGGCCCCGGCGATCGACCACGTACACGATATCATCAACCGATTCTACCAGCGTCCTGAAGAACTCGGTACTGTAAATCTGGTCTTCCGTGATCCGTTCAATTCCTGATGGCATCTCAATCCCTTCCTATCGTCATGGATACCGGACATGCAGAAACCCGATGGTCGTCGAGATCCTGCCGATAAATTCGCACTGTGCTCCATCCCGCACGACTTGCGCGCGGCTGATAATACATCCCTGGGAGCGTTTTGTCATGAGTACCCCTCGCAGTCAACGTCCGATTAAATATAAGAAAAACCTGGTGATAGGATAGACTCAACATAGCTGTCGGCCTTGTACTTTTTTCAACTCCGGCAGTGCGGAGCCAACTATCCCGGTTCCGTATTTGATTACAAATATCAAATCCATAGTTTCTCATGGCGAACCGGCGTGTACTTAACACACGGGTATCGTAAAAACATTTTTCAGGTATAAACATCCTTGGCATGACGACATCCGACAGGCTTCGGGAACAAAAACGGGGGCGTGATTTTGCGCAGTGGTATCTCGAACTGGGCCGGGAATACGAACGCCGGAATATGCTGGAGGCGGCGATCTCCTCGTACCGCCAGGCAGTCCGGGCGGACCCCGCGTTTTCCCCCGCCCTGGTGGAGCTGGGAGATGTTCTCATTAATTCCGGGCTCGAGGACGAGGGTCTTGAAGCGTATCGCCGCGCCGTCCATGCCAACCCGTCCGATCCCGTTGCCATGCTCCACCTCGGACAGGAATTGAAAAGACGCGGGCGCCTGAAGGAAGCCGTCCGCGTGCTCCGGGCCGCAGTGGAACTTGCGCCCGCGAACCCGGTGGCCCACTCCGCGCTTGGCATTGCCAGTTACCATGCCGGTGACCTCGACCGGGCGGAATATGAATTGCGTGAAGCCATCCGGCGCGACCCCAGCCATGTCACGGCCAACGTGGGGCTCGGCGTGATTACGTGTCAACGGGATGATTACCGCCATGCGGTTGAACTATTCAACAAGGCCCTCGACCTGTACCCTGACAACGGTACGGCGCTGTTCAATCTCGGCTACGCGTATATCCGGTTGGAGGATTTCGACGCGGCGATCTCCGCCTTGAAAAGAGCCGGCAATGTTTCCCCGGACAATCACCAGGTGTTCAACAACCTCGGGTTTGCGTACATGGGAGCGGGATTGCTTCGCGAGGCGGTCAAGGCTTTCGCCCGCGCCATTCGCCTCTCGCCCTACTACGCGCCTGCTTACATCAACCTGAGTTGCGCGTGGTTCAAGCTGGGAAAGTTCTCCAAGGCCCTGGACGTCTGTAGCGAGGTGATCGCGTTCCAGCCGGAATGCGACCAGGCATATTACAACAAGGGAATGATCCTCTCCCGCACCGGGAATCCTGACGACGCGGCAGCCATGTTTCGAAAAGCGATCTCCCTGGCTCCGGACTACGTGGACGCTTTCATCGCCCTCGGGCGCGTATGCATGGCCATGCGGCAATTCGACCAGGCGAGGGACGCTTTCGCGCGCGCGGTGACGCTGAACCCCGACGATCCTCGTCTCTCTCTTCTCCTCGGATCGGCGTTGGAAAAGCTCGACCGTATTCATGAAGCGGTTCAAACGTACCGCGCGGCAACGAGAATCCGGCCCGACT
>JAJRXL010000107.1 GCA_024276335.1 Bacteroidota bacterium | reverse complement strand
GCGGCCGGGTGAAGATGACCTGTTGGGCAAAAGCAGGCAACGGCAGCGAGCACAGGCATAATATGGCGACGAGGATTTTCACGGGATCATTGCTCCGATTTCCAGCAGTACATCTCGCTCCGTTCGGAGATGACGACGATCCGGTCGCCCGCGGCCACCGGCGACATCCTGATCCTTCCCTCGACCCGGTTTTCCCAGAGGATGTTACCCGTCTGCACGTCGAAAGCCACCAGGAAACCGGACTGAAAACCCACGTAGGCCACGGAACCGGCGACAACCGGTAGCGTGCTCACAACGCCCCTGCGCCGGGTGGACCAGGCAATACTTCCCGTTTTCACGTTCAGGGCATACACGGTCTCGTTCGTTCCACCCAGGATGAAGAGCGAATCTGCCAGCGCTCCTCCGGAATAGGCTTTCGTTCCGATGAACGTTTTCCAGGCAAGGGCGCCCGTCCTACTGTGTACGGCGTACACGTACTCGTCCAGCGAAGGAACAATACACAGCGAATCGCTCATGACCGGCGTGGCGAACACGGCAGCCCCCGTCGGTTGTTTCCAGAGGATTTTGCCCTCGCGTAAGTCCAGGCCGTAAATGACACCGTTGCTACAGGCCACCACTACGCGCGCTCCGTCCGATACGGGAGTCGCATAAATACGCGCGGGCAAATTCGTTCGCCACACTTCGGTCGTTTCCGGCAGGTCGAAACAATACATGACACCCTGTGTCGAAGCGGCAACCAGGAAGCGGTCCACGATCAGGGGCGCGGTTTCCACCGTGCCTGTTTGTATCTCCCAGTACAGCGAGGCGTTCTTCAAATTGTACACACGAAGGCTTATTTCACCGGCATAGACCGGCGCTACCAATAACGAATCCTTCACCGCCGGGGCAGCGGCTGTCGTGGCGCGGAGATTGATGAACCCGAACTCGTCGCCGCTAACGATGTCCACGAAACTGATGAACCCTGACAGGGTCGGAATCATCAAGACACCGTCGCCGTAAACGGGCGATCCCGTGGTAACTCCCCCGGAAACGTCCCGTGTCCATTCCAGCTGCAAGGGCGGTTCGATGGTGTTCACCACGAAGCCAGAATGCCTCGCGTCCCTGCCCAGCATGTTCCACTCGTTATCGGAGACAATAATGGGCTCGTACAAGTTGATGATCGTTCGGCACCCCGTAAGCGTCATCCCGATCGCGAGAACGATGATGCTGACGCGCATCAGAAATCCCATCCGAAAAAGAACTGTTGAAAGAGGCCGGACTGCAAGCTGGTAAAATTGTTTTCGATACGCTTGCCGAGGTCGTATCGCAGAACCAGCACACCCAACAGGTTGAACCGAAATCCGAAGCCGATACTTCCGCGCGTACCCGGGTATTCCGCGTCCCACGCGTTGCCGGCGTCGAAGAACAAAGCTCCCCGGATGAGTCCCAACGACACGTTGCCGAAGGGAAAATTCAAGCCAATGTTGTCCAACAAAGGGAACCGGAGCTCGTGGCTCGTGAGCCAGACCTTGGTTCCGCGGATAGACCAGAACGGCCAGCCGCGCAGGTCCCAGCTCCCCCCCAGGAAATACCGGCGGGCTTCTTCACCGTGGTTGTACAACAATTCGATGCGGCTGGCAAAGGCCGTCCGCTGGTCGATGCGGAAATACCGCCGGTAGTCCAACAGCACGGAGTAGTAATTCACGTTCGAATACTGGATGTCCGTTGTGTAGGAAAGCGTGATGTTGAAGCGGTTTCCGTCTATGGGTCCCGTCCAGTAGTAAAGGGCGTTATCTTTTACGAAAGAAACGGAGTTGGTCAGCAACACCGCCTTGCGTTCCCGCACGTCAAAAATAGCCGACTTGTCGGAATTGCCCAGCTTCACGGACGCCTCGATCCGGTAGAACTTGGACAAGGGATAGCTCAGGGCGAAGTAGCCGCCGAACGCCCGCTCGTAGAAATACACGTCCGGGTCCGTCAGGTCGTACCGTCTCCCGGAATAATGGTACACCCCGTAAGCATACGGCGTGCGGGTATTCAAGGAGATACGGGAAACCGCGATGCTGAAGCTCGACAGGATTTCGTCCGCGGTCTGGGCGGTGTTGTAGAGCAGGAAGTAGTACTGGTCATTGCCCAGTACATCGCTCATGGACAGCGCAGCCCCGCCGATGGTCCCGAACACCGGGTCGGTGGAAATCTGGCTCTGCGCCAGGTCCAACTGGTAGCGCCGCTTGTATGGCATGTCGGAAGACGCAGACTGCACGCCGTAAGGAGGAACGTCCCACGCCGTGAGAGGACGATGGGGTGCGGCGAAAGGAATCACCTCCAGCGAGTCATACGCCTCGAGTACCTCGTTAATACCCCTGATCTGGAATTGGAAATGATCGAACACGCTGAACAGGACGCTGCCCTTGGCGGTGAACACGGGGTCGAAAGCAGCCGTGGTCAGCCTGGTGACCCGACGAAGTTCGACCGGCCTCCGATTGTTGTCGAAACGGAAGAAGAAGATATTCTGCGTGCCGTCGCGGTCGTTTGTGCACGCGAGGGTCTTCCCGTCCGCTGACCAGGCGGGCGAGTAATAACTCGTGTTTTCGTCGGTCACGGCATAAACCAGCCTCGTGGACAAGTCGTACCCGTACAGGTTATACACGCCATGCGTGCCCGCGCTTCCCCGGTCGGAAGTGAAGACGATCCAGGACCCGTCCGGAGACCAGGCGGGATCGCGGTCGTCATAAATATCGTTGGTGATTTTCCGAAGCTCTTCCGTGCGAACATTTACGATGTACAGGTCATTCCATCCCGCCTTGTTGATGGCGGAAAAAACGATACGCGTCCCGTCGGGGGACCAGGAAGGCGAACCCAGCATGACCAGGTCTTTGAAGCGGAGGTTTCGCAAGTGCTTTCGGTTGGGCAGGTCGTAAAGATGGAGAACATCGCTGGCCCCGCTCTTGGTTACGAAAACCAGGACGCTGTCCCCGTAGATAGACATGCGGGACTGGAAAATATGGAAGGCTTCGAACTCGTCCGTCTTCTCCCCCTGGATCAGGCGAACGGGCTTTCCCCCTCGAAGTGATTTCATGTAAATGCTCGTGTACCCGGTCAGGTTGCCGATATAAACCACATAGGTGCTGTCGCCGCGCTGGTAGAACGTGGGCTTTGAGTTGAACCCGTTGGTCACCACCGGGATCGACACGTCCCCCGGCTCCCGGTAATCGGCTAGGAGGGGGTAATACTTTTTCTTGAGGTAATATTCCCATTCCACGTCGAATTCCCGAAACGTCTTTCCGATGGTAGCCTTCATGACGTCGTTGAACGTCTTGCCCTTCCACAGGTTTTCCAGCAACAACCGGATGCTTTCGTGCCCGTATTTCTCCGCCATGAACATCAACGCCGCCTGTCCTTCCTTGTACATGAGGAAGGTGCCGGCAATAGCCCCGATCCTGGAAATGGGCGTGAAGTAGCCATTCAGTACCGCATCGCGCAATACCATCTCCGCCTGGCTGTCCCACTCGGTAGAGAAAAATTCCGCCAGCCCTTCCACGAACCAGAGCGGCGGATAGCGATCGCCCGGAATGCCGTAATCGACGATGACCCGTTCCACACGGTTGTGCATGAACACGTGAACCAGCTCGTGGCGGATCACGTGCCGGAAATTCGCCAGCGAGCCGTTGCTGGGAATGACCACCCGGCCCTTGAGAAACTCGAAGAACCCGCCCACGCCTTCCGGAATGAAGCCGGGTGACACATTGGTCTGCTGGAAGTGAATCGGCGAAGAGTACAAGATCAACGGGATGCGATGATTGATGGAAAAGTTGAATTTTTCGCGCAGGTCCCCGTACGCCTCCTCGGCAAACGTAGCCCCGCGCTGGGCCAGGTCGAGCATCTCCGGGTAGTAATACACGTCGAAGTGCTCGGTTTTGAGCACACGCCAGTGGAATTGGGCGTAGGAAATCTTGTTTCTGCCGAAGGGCAGGAACTGCGCTTGGATTTCCCGCATGCTCGGGAAGACCAGCAGACCGATGACCGCGGTTATGTTAAGAAATGACCTCTTCATGTCATGCACCAGCGCCGGACTGTTTCCCCCGGAGTCGGCGCCACCTGCTGCAAGCGTGGCCTTTTTACTTCAGGGATGCCTTGAGAGCCTGGATCTTCGCAATCGGGGTTGGATCGACGCCGTTTAAAATTGCTGCATAGAAGCTAACCCAATCGCCGAAGGAAATCAATCCTAAAATCTTCGCTAACCGGCCTTCACCCTCCGCCTGAACCACGTGGACGGATGCCGTGTACGGTTCGATCAATTCCCGGCTCAGCGACATGCGCTTACGCACCTGCGGGTGCTCATCGCCGCTGACCAGGAAAATAACAGCGCACCGCCTCAGGATGTCCGGCAGGCGTTCCCACCCCACGATCTCGTTATGATTCATTTCCGGCAGGAGGTTCCCATAGGCAAGGACCTTCGCGTTTTCCTCCATCTGGGCGCGCCAGCGCATGTTCACTGCGTCCAATCCCGCCTGTGCGGAGTAAATAATGGGCAAGTTGTCGCGAATCTCCTCCGCCAGTTTCAAGGCAGGGTTTTCCACGGTGAATTCCGAGAACGAACGCGAGTGTTTTTCAAGCACCTGCAGGGCTTCCCCGATTTCCCCATCCATCTTGCTTGTCAATCCCAGCTTGACCAGAGTTACGAGCATGGGAAAGAACATGTAGCCGAGCGCGGTTCGGGGTGGTTGTCCACCCGGCACCGAGACCAGGACGTCGCCGGCGTCCGCGGCTTTTTGCGCGAGTTCCCCGCCGCTTGTCAGACAAACGACCTGCGCTTTTCTCTCGTGTGCCCGGTCGAAGGCGGCCAGGGTCTCTTCCGTGTTGCCGGAATAACTGCACGCAAACACCAGCGTTGATCCTCCGACCCAGGCGGGCAGGGAATAATCCCGGTTCACGAAAACGGGGACTTTCAACGTGGGAGCGAAATAACTGCGTAAAATATCGCCGCCGATGGCGGAACCACCCAGCCCGGTAACAACCACGCTTTGAATTACCCGCGCATCCAGGGCGGCATAGTTTGTCGAGGAGGCAATGTCGAGTGCTTCCCGCGCCTGCGCCGGGAACTCCTTCAGCAGGCTGAACATGTGCCCGGAATCGAATCGTCGGAGCCGGTCATGCATCTCGGATGGGGTCATAGGCGAGTGTTTCTCCTGGTCAGTGGATGGCATATCGAGATCGAAACGGGCCTTACGTCAATGTCGTGGTGAAAAATTCGGGAAAGCGTTCGTGCATGAGCGGAATAATCCAGTCCTTGACCTCCTCGTGCGTCTTCGAGGCAAGCGCCCGTTGCGCCAATGCCTTTGCCTCTTCGAACGAAAACGAGCGGACAATATGCTTAATCTCCGGCAGTACGGAAGGGATGACACTGAACTCATCGATTCCCATTCCCAGCAGGAGAGGCGTGGCGTAAGGATTGCCCGCCATTTCCCCGCAGAGACCGACCCAGATATCGTTCCTATGCGCGCTTTCGATCACCATGCGTATTGCGTGCAGCACGGCGGGGTGAAATTCCTGGTACAATTCGGAAATGAGCTCATTCCCCCGGTCCACCGCCAGGAGGTACTGGATGAGATCATTGGTTCCGATACTGAAGAAATCGACTTCCCGGGCCAGGATATCGGCAACCAGAACGGCGGAGGGCACTTCAATCATCGCTCCGACTTTTATCTCTTCATCGAAAGGGACACCCTCGCGGCGAAGTTCGTCCTTGACGCCATCGAGAAAGTCGATAGCAGCTTTCAGGACCACCAGTCCGGAAATCATGGGGAACATGATCTTGACATTGCCTCCCTGGGACGCCCGGAGAATCGCCCGAAGCTGGGCGCGGAAAATGTCCGGTTGATCGAGGAGCAGGCGGATGCCCCGCCATCCCATGAAAGGGTTCCCTTCACGCGCGCTCGAATCAAGCACCTTGTCGCCGCCAATATCAAACACCCGGAATATCACAGGGCGTGGATACATGTTCTCGGCGATCTCGTGGTAAACGAGGAACTGCTCTTCCTCGGAAGGGAATTCTTCCCGGAGCAGGTAGAGGTGCTCAGTACGGTACAACCCTATGCCATCCGCACCCTGTTGCTGAATATACTCAAGTTCCTCAACGAATTCCGCGTTCGCAGCCAGTTCGATAACTCGTCCGTCCGTCGTTTCGCAGCGCAGATCGCGCAACGCCTCGAGTTTCCTGGTCACATTCTCTATTTCTGCGATTTTTTTCCGGCACTCCGCCAGGTGTGACTCCGAGGGATTGAGATACACCAAGCCCTTGTAGCCGTCGATGATAACCAGATCGCCGTCATGCACTTCGTTCAGGATGCCCTGCACTGCAACCACGGCAGGAATGTTCAGCGACCGCGAAATAATGGCGGCATGCGAGGTCATTCCGCCCGTTTCCGTAACGTATCCCAGCACGTTGTACCGGCTGAACAACACCGTATCCGCCGGGGTCAATCTCCGGGAAAAGATGATCCTCCCTCCCTCGATGGTACCGGTAAGACGGCGACGTTGGAGGTTGCGAAGCAACCGGTTTTTAACATCCTCCAGGTCCTGGATCCGCTCGTACATGAAGTCATTCGCGTTGTCGCGCAGTTGGCCTGCATACTTCTCGAACTCGCTTGCCACGGCGTACTCCACGTTATTGAGCTTATCACGCACGCGGTTTTCAATCGCCTCCTTGAGGACGGGATCGTTCAGCATCATCAAATGCCCTTGAAAAATCTCGGCCAGCGTTTCACCAAGCTTCTCTTTGGCCAGGGTATAGATTTTTTGCAGCTCCTGCTCCGATCGTTCCAGGGCCTGGCGATAAATACGCAATTCGTCTTCGATATCCTCCGACGCGATGTTGGTGCGACGAACCACGACCTCCCTTTGGTTGTACACGTAGGCCAAGCCGAACGAAATACCCGGGGCAGCGGCAACGCCGCGAAATATCTTCTCGTTTTTCCCGTTCGTCGGGACTGCCGGAGCCGTAGCGTTGTTATTCCTCTCCAAAACCGTCCTCGAATAATTGTACAATAGCGCGAGCGGCCTCTTCCTCGTCCTCTCCATCGAATTCAAGCGTCAAGACGGTCCCCTGGGCGGCGGCAAGGGTCATAACTCCGATGATGCTTTTCCCGTTGATACGCATGTTGTTTTTCGTGATAAAGAAATTGGATTTGAACCTTGCCGCGTTTTTAACCAAGGCCGCAGCCGGCCTGGTATGCAGTCCTGCCCTGTTTTTCACCGTAACTTCCTTCTTAATCATGATCAGGTTGATCGATGCAACAACATGCCGGCAAACCACTCCAACATACCCTTCCCTTCCCCGTCCGGCAAGTTTCCCAAGGCGGCCAGTGCTTTTTCCGTGCGCATGGCAACCTGCTCCCGGGCTCGCTCTATCGAACCCAGTTCGTGGAACAAAGCGGTCGTTTTCCCGATGAGATCGTCGCCGGCGACGCGGCGCAGACCGACGTCCCGAAGCCAGTCAAGGGTCTTGCCCCGAGCATGCTCCATGGCATCCACAAGGAGGAAGGTCTTTTTGCCTTCCTGGATATCCCGCCCGATAATTTTTCCGAACGAATCATCCGCAACCGCATCCAGAAGATCGTCCAGTATCTGGAATGCCAACCCGATGTGCGTGGCATATTCGAGAATACCGCGACGGTGCTCGTCGCATGCCTCCGCAATCATCGCGCCGATGTCAGCGGACATAACCATAAGCCGGCCCGTCTTTTTCTGTATCATTTCCCAGTATTGTTCCATGCTGACTGCGCCTGCCGATTCGAATTCTTTGTCAAGCGCTTGTCCTTCACACACCTCAATGACACCATCCGTAAAGCATTTTAGAATAGCGCTCAGTTCACCACTCGTCGTGCGCAGCAATTGTCGGTAGGCCAGTCCCATCAATTCGTCGCCCAGCAGGATGGCAACGTTGGCATCCCATTGCTCGTGCACCGTCTTCCGGCCCCTGCGGGCAGGTGCGCTGTCCATGATATCGTCATGCACGAGTGTGAAATTATGCAGGATTTCGACCGCGGTGGCCGCGTCGTAGGCGTTTTCCACTTCCCCGCCGGCAGCCAGGCACGAGGACAAGAGCAACACGGGACGAATCCGCTTCCCCCCGCTCAGCAGGATATACCGCGCAGGCTCGAAGATGGAAACCGGTTTTTCCTGTGCAACCGTCTTTGCCAGCCGGGAATCGATTTCGGCTTTAAAGCTATCGTACAACGCCGCATATTTTTCCGTTCCGTTAACGCGCACCGGCAATACACCTCAAAGATTGCAGTTTTAAATCCGAAATCGTCCGGGAACCCGTCAGAAACATCACACCCTTCAGGTCATTGGCCCATCCTTCGACAAGACGTAATGCTTCTTCGAAACCGTCGTTCCACAACGCCAGCAAAACCGGTCTTGCCACGCCGACGAAGTCCGCGCCGAGAGCCAGCGCCTTGGCCATCATCACGCCGTCCGCAATCCCGCCCGACGCGACGATCCTGACGCCGGGAGCCACTACCTGCCGCACTTCGCGTAGGGCATCGGCGGTTGGTATCCCCCAATCCCAGAATTCCCGTGATACCGGCAGGCAGGTCTCCTCCCGCCGCATCATTTCCACGCCCGCCCAGCTTGTCCCCCCCGCCCCGGCGACATCAATCCACCGCACTCCGGCCTCCTCAAGCCGCCGGGCGACCCGGGCAGAGATACCGGCGCCGACTTCTTTCACGATGACGGGAACGGAAAGAGCATGAACAAGCCGGCCGATTGCTTCCAACGCTCCCCGGAACTCGGGGTTTCCCTCGGGTTGGAGAAATTCTTGCAAGGGATTGCAATGCACGGCAAGGGCATCCGCTCCAATTACATCGACAAGACGACGGACAGGGCCAAAATCCTTCAACCGGGCAATTTCGGCGGCACCGATGTTGGCAATAACCGGTACGTCGGGCGCTTCTTCGCGAACCACGGTGTAGGAACCGAGGAACCGGTCGTCATCCAGCATTTGCCTTTGGCTGCCGACACCGCACACGATTCCCACGCGACGGCATAAGCGCGCGAGGGATCGATTGAGCGACTCCGCGTCTTTGTAGCCCCCCGTCATGCCGGAAACGATCAACGGAACCGTCAAGCGGTACCCCAGGAACTCGCACGATGTGTCAACTTCGTCAAAGTTCAACTCCGGGAGCGCGTTATGCTCGAATTCCCAGCATTCGAACCCCGTGGCCTTCCTGGTAAACGACACTTCTTCCTCCATGCACAACCGCACATGCTCGGCCTTCCGGGAAACCGTCGCGTCGTTTCCATCTCGAGCGCCCGTTCCTGTCCGTTGCAATTCCTTCATCGATCAGGGACTCGAGACATATTCCCGGATTGTCTTGATGAAAAGTTGGATGTTAATTGGCTTGGTAATGAAACCGTTCGATCCGATATCCTGCGCACGCTCCAGGTCGGCTTTGTTCGCCTGTGCCGATAGAACGAGAATAGGGATATCCTTGCAGGAAGGGAGGGAACGGATTTTCTTGATCGCCTCGAAGCCGTCCATTTTCGGCATCTTCAAATCCATGAGGATGAGATTGGGCGTATGCGAAGACACGTATTCCACGGCTTCCAGACCGTCCACGGCATCAACAAGCTGCACATCATCTTTTATGAAACGCTGAAAGATCATGTGAATAAGCAAACGATTGTCAGGGTTGTCTTCGACGATGAGAACTGTTGTGGGCATAGCAAGATACTACATGTGATCAAGCTGAGTGGATGGCTGACGCACAGAAAGCATTTCCTGCCGGCTCAGCCCTTTGCGAAGAAACCGGACGAATTCCCCCGGATCGCGCGTCATCCCCGGGAATCGCACGATCTCCTCTCCCTTCTCGTTGATGATGACATACAAGGGAAGAGCAACGGTTCCGAACCGATCTTCCTGAAATTGTCGATTCTCTTCATAGACATCGCCCTGACCGTCCGTGTACAAACGCACGAGGACGTATCTGGAAAACAACTCCTTGACATCATCCCGCGTGAAAAGGTTCGCCTCCATCCAACGACAATTCGTACAGGCAAAACCCGTGAAGTCAATAAAGATATTCTTTTTCTCGGCAGCAGCAATCGGCTTGGCTTCGTCCAGCGAAGCAAACCATTTCTCACCGGAGGCCTCGCGCGAGGTTGACCTGCTCCCCGACGCCGCTTCGATTGTTTCTTCGTAGTTCATGGGAGGAAGAAAAGCGTCGAGCTCACCCAGCGGCCGGTCGTTGAGTCCCGTGTACAGAAAGATGGATATTGCCATGAAGAACAAGGCAAACAACACGCGCCCCACGCTCGACGTTTCCACGGGCATATCGTTCGGGAGCCTGATCTTGCCCAGGATGTACATGCTCACGATGATCCCAATGGCTATCCAGATGGCCAGGAAAAAGTCGCGGTTCAACAGGCCCACGCTCCAGATCAGATCAACGTTGCTCACAAATTTCATGGCCGCGGCCAGCTCGAGAAAACCCATGACCACTTTTATGGAATTCATCCATCCCCCACTCTTGGGAAACGATTTCAACCACGATGGAAAAAGCGCCAGCAGGAAAAACGGTATGGCGAACACGGTCGAAAAAGCCAGCATCCCGGCCAGGGACCACCAGATATCTCCCTGGGACGCAGCTACCATGACCGTACCCACGAACGGAACCGTACACGTGAACGACGTGAGCGTAAACGTCAAGCCCATGAGGAGAACACTGACATAGTTGTTCCCTTTTCTCTGGGATGCGAGGTTGAGCTTGTTGATAATTGACGTCGGCAACTTGATTTCAAACATGCCGAAGAGATTGAGCGCGAACACGATGAATATACCGGCGATAAGGATGTTCATCCAGGGATTTGCCGCAAACTTGTTGATCCCTGCCGCACCGAACAAGACCGCCAGCAGGACCCCCAGCCCGGTGAACGTCACGATGATCCCCAACGAATAAACAAATGCATCAGTGATCCCACGGGCGCGGTTTGCATCCTGGCGCTTGGTGAAAAACGAGACGGTAATAGGAATCATCGGAAAGACGCACGGGGTCAGGAGCGCCAACGCTCCGACGGACATGGCGAGAAGCAGATAGGCCCAAAGCCCTTGCTCCCGGGCCGCTTCAACCTCGGAGGCATCGCCAAACGTGGATCGCCCCGGGTTGTCTGTAGTCACCTTTGAAGACGGTACGCCGCTCCCGGTCGAGGCCGTATCAGATCCGGAAGCGGAAACAACGGCGCTCCCCGTGTCCGACGTCACACCCTCCGCGACGTCCCTCGTTCCCTTCTCGATCGTAAGTGGAAAGTCCAGCGTGATCGTTTTCGGTGGCAGACAGATCCTGTCGTTGCAGGCCATGAAGGTCACCTCGATCTGCACCGTTTGTTTCCCGGGCATCGCTCCCGGCACGACACGCGCCGGAACCTCGAACGTCACGCCGTCTTCGTAGTATTCCGTGTTGATGCCAAACGCTTCATCGAATTCCTCTATCGGTGGCGGCTGCTTGACCTTCCCCGCCAGGACGAGGGGCGAACCCTCGGGGAATTCTATCGTCGTCGGGACCGGGCCTTCATCATATCCGTGCGTGGAATACACGTGCCAGCCTTCGTTGATGTCAGCGGTAACCTTTACGACCAGGGACTTGCCCGCAGCAACCGCAGCCGGCGAAGGCTCCGCCGTCCAGGTTGCCGCTTCCTGGGCCCGGATCGTTTCAACCTGCCCCGAAACGAAAAGAAAAAGAATGAAATATATTGCCAGGTATATTTTTTTTAAGTTCATGAGGAAAATCCGCTGTTGTATTTCGTGTATCCGCCACATCTATATGAGATTCAAAAGCTACAAAAATGATGCTCGTCTGGCAAGATAAAAAATTTTCCGCCATTTCCACGTACGCACCTACCCGGCAACAATGACGCCACGCGTTCAATCCTTTAAAACAACCGGCAGACACAAGTCGGCGGTTTTGATGGCAACCACGTCAGCATATTCCTGCGTTATTTTCCGTCGGGGTTGATCTGGCGCGCCGTCCTGGCATCGAGGAGCAGTTCGTCCACATACCGCCCCTGCTCGATGTCAATGATCCAGTAGTCGCCGGCCGGTGGAGGAACGCGTACAAATTCCACGTACAATATACGGGCGCGTGGGTACCGATTCCTGACGATCTCCAGGATTTCATTTTTCGATAATCGCTTGGGAAAAATGTTGGGATTCTTTTTCACACGCGTAAGGGGAATAGGACCCAAGGCGGTGTAGAGCGTATCCGGGGCATTCTCAAGATATACAACGAGCGAATCCTCCATGAAAACCCGTAACGACAGGCGTTCCTTGATTTTAGAGGGGGCGGAAATGATAAGGGAATCCGTGGGCTCCGGGCGAAGACGCATGGAAAATCGACCCGTGGAGTCCGTCTTCCATATGCGTGAATGCGGGCGATTCAACATGACACGGGCGTTGACCACCGGAAGCGTATCGGACAGAGCATAGACCCAACCTCGCACTTCCCTGTCCTCCGACGCGCACCCGGCTGCCAATACCATCAATACGTACAGCGCCGTCATGAACGGCGTCACTGCCATCCCCGACGGTACGAACCGCTTCTCGACTTTCCATGCCACATCTTTCATGCTCTGCTCCCCCAAGCCGGTTGATTTTACATCAATGCCTTTTCTCTTATCCCGGATATCCGTCCGTGGTCTTGTTCGCCCGGCCGGAAACGACATTTTCAATCAACTTGCCAAATGCGCGCTGATCCCGCAACAATCTCATTTCCATCTCAACCACATACAAGGGAATTTGCGAAAACGAGTGCGCAAATCTTTCCAGTCGCACGGCATCCTTTTCCGTCGCGAGAACAGCATGGGCTCCCAATTCGGTCGCGTGTCGAAGGATCTCCGCCACGTCGTTGTCAGAAAACCAGTGGTGGTCGCGAAAAAACCGCGAACCCGCGACCTGCACCCCCAGGCGGGCAAGCGTGGTCATAAAGTGCTCCGGGTGCGCCACGCCACATACAATATATGCCGATGAAGGGATACGCACTTCCTTTTGCCCAAACCAGTCCTTCATGGTTACCGGCTCAAAAGCAGCGGGAAATACCGGGCGCCTGCACGCATGAAAGACCTTCGACGCAGCTTCCTCGCAGTCCTCCAACGATGGACACTTGGTCAGCATGATGGCATCGGCACGAACCAGATTCGCCACCGGTTCGCGCAGTCGTCCAGCGGGCAACAACTCCTCTTCCTGGAGATTCATTCCCGCTTCAATTGCTACGATGTCGAAATCACGACCACAGGCACGATGCTGAAACGCATCGTCCAAAATAATGACCTCGGCTCCGAAGCGTTCGACAGCGACACGACAACCCCGGTAACGCCGTTCGTCCACAACGATCACAACACCCGGCAGCTTCCGGGCCAACATGGCGGGTTCATCACCGGATGCTTCCACCGGGGCGATGACCGCCTTCCCATCGGAGACGATTACCGTTCCTCGAGATTTTCGTGCGTATCCCCGTGAGACCACGGCGACTTTCTTGTCCCAGTCGGCAATCATGTCGGCGAGAAATGCAACCAATGGCGTCTTCCCTGCTCCACCCACCGCGATATTGCCCACGGAAATCACCGGAACACAGGGGTGCCGGGTACGAAGCCACTGCCGGTCGAATGCCTTGTTGCGCGCTTGCACGACCGAGCGGAAAAAAAACGCCGCCGGGGCATGCCATTTCCGTGTCGCCTTCGCCGTCACCGTTCCGCCCCGGCCAGACGCCGGGCCTCGTCATTCATCTCGTTCAGCCGCCGGGAGACATCCTTTCGCACGGGTTCCAGGTCGCCGTCCTCGGGCGTCAACTCTTCGGCCGAGACACAGCGAACCATTACCATCGCTCTTGTCCACGGCTTGGGTATCTGGAAGCCGTCCCAGCTACGCAAGGACCACGATGATTTGAAACCCACGGCAAAGAGAAGCAACGGAGTGCCGGTCTTCTGGGCCAAGCGAACGGCGCCCATTTTCATCTCGTGGCGGGGCCCCCGCGGCCCATCGGGCGTAATGCACATGCGGTATCCATGACCGACCGCCTCTTCCATCAATTTCATGGCATCCTTTCCGCCGGCGCTGCTTGAACCACGGACAAGGCGATAGCCCCAGCCCTCCAGTACTCGCGCCAGGAGTTCGCCGTCCTTGCTCCTGCTGACCAGGGCGGCGCCGTTCCGATGACGAAACCACCACCAGGCAAAAAGCATGGAACCGTGCCAAAACACAATCACTCCTGGACGACCCGGTTTCAGCGCTTCTGCCGTCCGTGAATCGACATCGGTACGAATACGCAACGAGCGACTCAAAAGCTGGATAAGAATACGGATCAAGCCGGCATACCACACGAATCTAACCTTCAGAAAAAGTGATGGTCATCGGGAAACATGAGAGTACGAATGCAAACGGAGCCTACCGCGACGGCTGGTAGAATCCGGGTTTGCGATCCTTGAAAATGTCGTTTCGGGGCGAGAATGCCTTGTTCCGGGCACGAAGTGGATCGATTTCCACCGTGCAGATCCCTTCCTCTTTTCCACCTAGCTCGCCGAGAATTTTCCCGGAAATGTCCGTGATCTGGCTATAACCGGAAAAACAGAGCTCGGTGTCGCCCGCCCGGTCGCATCCGGTCCGGTTCGCGGTGGCAATAAAGACCCTGTTCTCGAACGAGCGCGTTTGCATTACCGGCTTCCAGAGGTGTGCGCCTGCCACGAGATCGGAAGGATGGCAGATAATGTCAGCCCCCTTGAGCGAAAGGACGCGGGCCGCCTCGGGAAAACGCCAGTCGTAGCAGATCATGATCCCTATCCGCGTCCCGGCAATACTGAAGACGTTGAAACCGGAATCCCCGGCCCGGAACAAGGAAGGTTCGTCTCCAAACAAGTGAATCTTCCGGTAAACGCCGATCAGCCCTCCTGGCGCAACAAGCATTGCGGAATTGTAAAACACCTCGCCCGCGCGCTCGATAAAACCGGCTACAACCGCCGCCCCGCTGGCCCGAGAATAATCGTGTACAACTTGGAACAGCGGACCGTCTCCGGGCCGCTCGGAACAAGCCGCCATGTGTTCACGCCTGCTGATAAGATAACCGGAGACACACAACTCCGGAAGTACAACGATATCGGCGTCGCATCGCGCCAGGAGTTTCGATACGACGTCAAGATTTTTCTTGTATTCCAGGAGTAGGGGCGAGAATTGAACAACGGATATCTTCATCATTGCAAAGATACGAAAAAATATGCGCGTACGTCCATGTGCCGACCTCGCGAAAAAGGAGCCTGCGAGACTTCTTCATAGACACCACTTTGGAGTAGCTCGTATTTACTTGAAAAATTACTTTAGCAAGACTTGACTAAATGATTTAATTATAGTAGGTTTGGGCGAATGAATGCCTTCGCGTACAAACCGAAGCGTCCACAAAACCGCATTTTTCGCTTGATCGAGAACCGAAAGAAGAGCATCCTTTTCGGTATTATCTTTCTTGCACTTATCCTCACGACATTTAGCCGAAAAGGATTCATATCCCGCTTCTTTCTCGATGCCGAAGTGCAAGAACTCCGTGAAAACGTGGAAGCGCTGAAACGGGAGCAAACAATCCTGAAAAATGAACGTGAACGCATACTCCACGATCCGCTCACACAAGAGCATATTGCCCGGGAAGAGCATGGAATGATTCGACCGGGCGAAACCGTTTACCGTATTCTCCCCGCAAAATGAGCACCGACCTGGCAATCGGTATCGATTTGGGCGGTACCGCGATCAAGGCATGCCTGTCCACTGCTTCCGGTGATATTCTCCGGGAAATTCAGCGACCGACCGAAGCGCAAAGCGGCCCCGAAGGGATCATCGCCCTGCTCGTATCGATGATCGCGACTTTAGAGGAAGCAGCTCGTGGAACCGGCGCGCTCAGGGGCATCGGTATCTGAGCACCGGGCAGTATTCTTCACGAAGAAGGACGGGTCCTTTCGCCACCCAATCTCCCGGACTGGAACGATGTCCCTCTCGGACCGATTCTCTAGGAGCAGAGCAACCTTGTCGTGTACGTGGAAAACGATGCAAACGCGGCAGCGCTGGGCGAAGCGTATTTCGGCGCGAGCAAAGATGCGCGGAACTCTATCCTCGTAACTATCGGGACGGGGGTTGGCTCCGGCATCATTC
>JAJRXL010000106.1 GCA_024276335.1 Bacteroidota bacterium | reverse complement strand
CTGTGTGCCATGCGGAGGGGATGGGAGTGCATCGGGATTCGAGACGGCTATAACGGGCTTCTTACCCCGGAGCAATACCCGCGTGGCGGCACCATTGTTCTCGATCATGACAAGGTGCGGGGTATCACCCACCTGGGCGGTACCATCATCGGAACGACAAACCGGGGGAATCCATTCTCCTACCCGACACTTGGAAAAGACGGAACGCTTCACGAGGTTGACCGATCGGACGAGTTAGTCGAAAAGATCAGAGGCCTCGGCATCGACGCTCTCATTACCATCGGGGGCGATGGATCGATGCGGATCGCGTACGATCTCTGTAAGAAGGGAATCCCTATTGTAGGCGTTCCCAAAACCATCGACAATGATCTGGACAAGACGGTCGTGACCTTCGGGTTCGATTCCGCCGTTTCCTTAGCCACGGAATGCATTGATCGCTTGCATTCCACGGCCGAGGCCCATCGCCGCATCATGGTTATCGAGGTCATGGGCCGGTACGCGGGCTGGATCGCGCTGAATGCAGGCGTTTCCGGAACCGCCGACGCTATCTTGATTCCCGAGATCCCGTTCGACATCGAGAAGGTCGCAGAACGCACGCGCGAACGGGTCCGAAACGGGAAGATGTTCTCCATCATCGTGGTGGCGGAGGGCGCGCGCCCCATCGACGGCCAACGCTACGTCATCGACAAGGAAATCGGTCGCGCGGAGCGCCTGGGGGGAATCGGGGCGGCGGTCGCACAGCAACTCCAGGAAATTACGGGCCAGGAATCGCGGCACGTCGTTCTCGGCCACCTGCAACGGGGAGGCCAACCCACCACGTTCGACCGGTTGCTGTCCCTGCGGTTCGGCGCCGCAGCCATCCGCGCCCTGGACGAGGGCCAAGCAGGCGTGATGGTGGTCCTGGATCCGCCGACCGTCCATTACGTGCCGCTCTACCAGGCAACGCAGCGCATGAAGACGGTGCCCCTGGATTCCGACACCGTCATCACGGCGCGGGATCTCGGTATCAGCTTCGGCGATTGAAAACAACCATCGTCCGTGTTTATTTATTCATTCACGCAGCACCTGTTTTTAAACCTGTAACGGAAAGGAGATCACAATGGCAATCGTGGCTGTAAGCGTTGCCCCGCTGGGGACGGGCTCTACCAGTATCAGTTCGTACGTGGCCCGGGCAGAGAAAATCCTCCGGGAAGATGGCCGGGTGAAATACCAGTTGACCCCCATGTTTACGACTCTCGAGGGAGACCTCGACGACTGCCTGGATGTCATTCGTAAAATGCACGAGTCGGTTTTCGACATCGGCGCAAAGCGGGTTTCCACCGTTATCAAAATCGACGATCGCAGGGACAAGAAGGTTACCATGGAAGACAAGATCAAGTCGGTGGAAGAAAAACTGGTCTGACGCGGCCATGTCGAACCACGTCCGATAAAACAGAACACGTTCACAATTTCCGGTTTTCAGCATGACTACTTTGAGGTATCTCTTTGTTGCACTCGTTCTCGGTTTCGCCCTTTCATCCTGCGGTAAGCAGAAATCCGCCAGCGAGTCCGAAACGCCTACCGGCATGAACCTCGACCTGCAAACCCTTAAGAGCAGGATCGAGGCGTACGCACCGGTTCATATCTCGGCCGACCTTTCCCGCCTTACCGACCGGCAGCGCCTGTTGATTCGCAAGCTGACGGAAGCCGGTCACCTCGCCGACGAGATATTCTGGAAGCAATCGGCGCCGGACGCGGTGGCGATCCGTGATTCGCTGCGCAATGAATATTCCGAGGACGCACAACTGTACCTGAAATACGTTCTCATCAATTATGGCCCGTACGATCGTATCTACGACGGGAGGCGTTTTGTCGGCTCGGGGCCGGCCGAGAAACCCGCCGGTGCGGGTTTCTATCCTCCGGACATGAGCAAGGAGGAATTCGAGTCGTACGTGCGCGCGCATCCCGAGCAAAAAGCAACGCTCGAGAGCCAGTACACAGTCGTTGTGCGAGACGGTGAGGATTTACGGGGTATTCCTTTTCACGAGGCCTACCCGGAAGTGAAAGAAATCGCGCAAAAGCTGGAAGATGCGGCTGAATACACGGATAATCCCAGCCTGAAAAAATACCTCGCGCTGCGCGCGCGGGCGCTGCGCACCGACGACTACTACGCCAGCGACATGGCATGGATGGACCTGGAAGGAAACGACATCGACGTGGTCATCGGACCCATTGAGCACTACGAAGATGCCTTGTTCAACCTCAAGACCGCGTTCGAGTGCGCAGTGATGGTCAAGGACGTGGAAGGAACCCGTGAACTGGAGATGTTCAAAAGACATATTGACGACTTCGAACACGCCCTGCCCGTGGATCCGAAGTATATCAGGGAAAGCGCGGGCATGGGCAACGTGTTGGAAGTGGTGAACATCGTGTATTTCGGTGGAGACTTCCAGGCGGGCATCAAGACTATCGCCGCATCTCTCCCCAACGATCCCCGGGTCACGCAGGTCAAGGGCGGCAAGAAACAAATGTACAAGAACCTGATGGAGGCAAAATTCGAAACCATCGTCAAGCCTATCGCGAACGTCATTCTCGCCCCTGACCTGCTTCCCCACGTGAATCGAAAGGCGTTTACGAGCTTCGTGACACTGCATGAAGTTTCGCATACGCTGGGCCGAGGCTACGTGTATGGCAACGACAGTCTCAGCGTACGTAAAGCCCTGAAGGAACGGTATTCCGCTATCGAGGAATGCAAGGCGGACGTGCTGGGATTGTACAATAACCGGTTTCTTCTCTCGAAGGGTCTGGTAACCGATACGTTTATCATGCAATCATTTTCGACGTACGTGGCGGGACTTTTCAGGTCGCTTCGCTTCGGAGCGGAGGAAGCGCACGGGAAAGCCAATCTCGTCCAGCTCAATTTCCTGCGGGAAAAAGGCGCAATCCAGCGCACCGACAACAATAAGTACACGCTCGACCGCG
>JAJRXL010000105.1 GCA_024276335.1 Bacteroidota bacterium | reverse complement strand
ATGTGCCTGTCAAGAGGGAGAGGAAAATTATGATTGCGGATTTGGATAGGATCGGGTGTGCGTTGAACGGGGACGGAGGATCGAAGAGCGGACAAGGAGACAAGGGGAAGAGCGGACAAGGGGACAAGGAGACAAGGAGAAAGGGAGATTTTGGATTTTAGATGTCTCGAAGGCAAGTTGAACGTTATAACGTTGGAACGTTCGAACGTTTTCCTTTGCGATCTTCCGCCTCCGCAAAGCTCCGGCGGACAGGTCGCGCCTTCTTCGCGTCCTTTGTGCCTTCTTTGTGTCCTTTGCGGTTAAACCGGTTCGTAGTTCGTAGCCCTCTTCCGTGGTCCGTGGTTTGTCGTCTCTCCGTAATTCAGTACTTTTTTCAAGGTAGATTCGTCATGAGCGTTTCGCTCGGGACGATCTGTCCGCTCAAGCCGCGCCCCACGAACCATTTCCGGAGAAAGATGCCACGTATTTTTACCCATAGTCAGTACACCTGTACCATCCATACCCGTCCTTCTTTTCATTGTAATTGATGAAGCTCGTTCCGGACCCGGTCATTTCACGGGAAATCCTCAAGCTTGCCTCTCCGGCCGTCGCCGGGCTGTCGGCGCAAATGATCCTGACGGTCGTCGACGCCGCCATGGTGGGCCGCCTTGACGAGGTCGCCCTGGCCGCCATGGGTGTCGGCTTTCTGGCCGTCTGGGTAGTGACCAGCTTCTTCTCGAATCTGGGTGTCGGAACGCAGACGCTCGTCTCGCGCCGACAAGGCGAGGGCAACCACGTCGAAGCGGGCGTCACGCTCAACAATTCCCTGGCCGTGTCACTCCTCATCGGCGTCGTGCTCGGTTTCCTGGGATGGCATTTCAGCTACGAAATCGCGTACCCGTTCGCTTCCAATGCACAGGTAGCGAGCGAAGCGGCGGACTACCTGAAATGGCGATTCATCGGCCTGCCGTTCTTCCTTGTCATGGTATCGTACCGGGGTTTCTTCTTCGGCGTCGGCAATACGCGGATTTTCATGTACTCCGCCATTATCATCAATGTTCTGAACATCATCCTCAACTATCTCCTCATTTTCGGTCACGCGGGATTCCCCCGGCTGGAGCTTACCGGCTCCGCCGTTGCCACGACAATCGCGACCTTTGTCGGGACGGCGATATTCTTTCTTACCAGCTTCAACCGCGCGTTCAGGATTGGCTACCGCCTGTTTCACCGGGTTAAGATCAAGCCCGCCATCATCCGCAACATATTCCGTATTTCCCTCCCCGTATCGTTCCAATACCTGTTCACTCTCCTGGGCTTCCTGTTCTTCCTCGCCATCATCGGCCGGTTCGGGACAACGGAGCAAGCGGCGACCCAGGTCGTTATCACGGCGATTCTCATCGGGTTCCTCCCGTCGCAGGGATTCGGTATTGCCGCCGCCACGCTTGTCGGCCAGAACCTGGGAAACGGGAACACGCACAACGCGGAGCGGTACGGCATCGAAAGCGCACGGCTGGGGTTCTACTTCATGTTCGTCGTCGGGATCGTTTTCCTCGTATTTCCGGACGCGGTATTGTATATCATAACGAATAACAAGCCGGTCATTGAAACAGCGCGCGCGCCATTACGTATCGTGGGAGCAGTGCAAGCGTTTTACGCGGTCGGAATCATACTTGCATCGGCGTTACAAGGAGCAGGAGCGACAATATTCGTGATGTTCACTGAAATATTCCTGAATTGGGGGATATTCATTCCCCTCGCGTACGTTTTCGGGGTCGTCCTCGACGGCGGCATGGTGGGCGCATGGTTGAGCCTGCCCGTGTATCTCGTCCTGTATGCCTCGATCATGGTCTGGCGGTTCAAGCGCGGAGCATGGAAACGAGTCCGGGTTTAAACATGCAATGACACGTATATCCAAAACAGCATTGCTGGCGGGAACGGGATTCGGATTCGGGTTTCTCATTCTCTTTCACGTCATCCTCAAGGCGTACGGAAAGCTCGATTTCTGGGGACTGGACCTCATCCGGTTCGTCGTCATCCTGCTGACGTTCTCGGGCATCGCGGCAGCAAGTTGGCTAAACGAGCAGCGCGGGGAAGACAACCCTCTCCGACACTTGGGTATCCTCATCGCCGTGGGCTTCGTCATCCTGGTCCTGAGCGGTCTCTTGTCATCTTCATCCAGCGGCTCGTTCTACCTCGAAGACGGGAAGTGGATCCCGACAACATACGGTTCTCTCTTCATCTCCATCATCCTGGCCTTCCTGGCAGGCACAGCCGCCGTTCTCGCCTGCATCCGCATCGTTTTTCTCGTTTTCATAAAGCGAAACCGGAAAACACAGCGGAACGTCATCTTCTTCGTTTCCACCCTGGGGGCAAACCTCGTTATGGCGGGAATCGTCGGGAGCCCCAGCGAGGACGTGTTTTTCGTCGTATCGCCGTTTTCGGAAATACTCTTCGCCGCATCGGTCATCGCTATCATGATCATCGCCTCGCGCATGCCCTGGATCGCATACCTCACGAAACAGGAGAAGCTCCAGGGGCTGCTCCTTTCATTTTTCGGCAGCATTTTCTTCACGCTGAACACGATTTTCTCCATGGAGAGCACGAACCAGCTCGCGCAATCGTTGACGTACCTCCACCCCGCTCTCCGTCTTTTCGTCGCCATTTCTTTCCTGCTGGCTGCCGTTTACCTCACGGTTTGCTTTGCCAGCACGCTCTTCCACCTCCCCACCGCCGAAGCATTCGACCGCAAGAAAGCGGAACTCTCGACGATGCACAACCTGAGTAAGCTGGTCAAGAACGTCTTCAACCAGGACGAATTGCTGACAACGGCGGCAAGCCTCTCCCGCCAGATATGCGAGGCGGACGGCGCCTGGATCGAAATCGATGCGCGCGTTGCGCGACCGGGAAACGCCGAAACCATCGGGCAGGGTCATGCAGCGCCGCGCAACACAACGTGGACGGCTATCTCCGACTCGATGAACAAAGACGACATGCAGCGCGTGGTCGCGGCCCTGTCGCGGGTGTATACCATGGATCCTTCACCGCAAAACAAACCGCTGGTCATCCAGAACGCGGCGCGCGACAAGCGAATTACGGCGTTACAAGGCTCAAAACTGCCGGTCGGTTCCATCACCGCCTTTCCCCTTCAAACACACGACAAGGTCATCGGGCGCCTGTACGCCTTCAAGCGGATGAATTACGGATTTGATCGCGATAACCTGAATTCCCTCTCCGCATTCGCCGACCAGGTAGCCATCGCGGTCGAGAATCACTGGCTGATCACGGCGCTCATGGAAGGCCAGCGCCTCGAACAGGAATTGTTGGTCGCACGACAGATGCAGCAAAAGCTCCTCCCCGCTACCCTGCCCTCATCGCCCGTGTTCGACATGGCGGCCCGTTCCATCCCTGCCCACGAGGTCGGCGGCGACTATTACGACGTGGTCCGGATCGACGACGACAGGATCGGGATCACGGTGGGAGACGTCTCGGGGAAGAGCGTGTCCGCCGCGCTGTACATGGCGGAAACCAAGGGCATCTTCCAGTCCTTGACGAAGTTCCTTTCCGATCCCCGCCATGTTCTCCAGCGCATGAACGAGGCGCTGTACGGAACCATCGAGAGGAATTCCTTCGTGAGTCTCTTGTATGCCGTCCTGGACACGCGCCGCGGTGTCGTGGAGTTCGCGCGCGCGGGCCATTGCCCTCTCTTGTGGATTCACGGCCGGGAGTGGCAATTCCTCCGTCCGGACGGGATTGGTCTCGGTCTCGACGGCGGAGCGATTTTTGAGGAGACGCTTGCGGTAGAAACCGTGAAGCTCCAGCCCGGCGACATCATCATCATGTACACGGATGGCGTTTCGGAAGCCCGCAACAGCGACGGCGAGGAATTCGGCTACACGCGCCTGGCGGAAGCCGCACTCGACCTTCAACGCGACAGCGCCGAATTCCTGTTGGACGGGATACTCGAGCGCATCCACGATTTTACGAGGTCGGATGTAATTGAGGATGACTTAACTCTTCTTATATTGATATGGAAAGGTAATTGAACATGAAAGCAACTATCATCCGTCCTTCACGAACTCATAGCTGATCAAAGGTGACTCCATGAGCGAATTTACGATCGATGCCCATGAACATGATCAAATCAGGGTCCTCAGCCTGAAGGGATACCTCGACGCCCACACGGCGCCCCAGCTCGAGTCGTCGTTCCAGCGGGAGCTCGAATCGGGCCGTTACAAGCTGATTGTCAACTTTCGGGATCTCGATTACATCAGCAGCGCGGGGTTGGGGGTCTTCATGCAATTCATCGAAGAAGTACGAAAACATGACGGCGATATCAAGCTTGCCAACATGTCCAAGCGCGTGTACAACGTGTTCGATCTCCTGGGCTTTCCCGTTCTCTTCGAGATATTCGAGGATGAAAAGGAAGCGCTCCTCTCTTTTCAAAACAAATCCTGATTCCTGACGTAGAAAAGAGCGAAGATGACAGGTCGCCCCGTGGGAAGCAATAAGAAACATACCGCCCGGCAATTGCGCATATTAAGTACGACGGAAAACCTCGAGCTTGCCCGTCGTTTCGTGGCGGACAGCGCACGCCAGCACGGATTTGACCAGGACGACATCGACAAGATCACGGTGGCGGTCGATGAAGCCTGCACCAACATCATCAAACATGCATACAAAAAAGCTCCGAACAAGGAAATCGATATTGAAATCCGCGTGGAGGAGCCCCAACGGTCACCCAGGAAATTCATGGTGATCATCGAGGACCACGGCGCGCCGTTCGATCCAACAACCTACCACGCCCCGGATCTACAGAAGTATTTCAAGGAGTATCGCGTCGGCGGGCTGGGAATATTCCTCATGAACAAGCTCATGGATGAGGTCCAATACACGGCCGGAGCAGGAAAATCGAACCAGATCCGGCTGGTAAAATATCTTCCCTCCTGATCACGTTTTTCATAATTTATAATCAACGCGTATGCCTGGCACGCAATCAGAGCATATTTCCCCGTTGCAACAACTGACCGACACCGATGCCCTCCTGGAGCTCAGCCGGTTGCTGAATTCCTCCCAGGACCTGGAATTCATCCTCGGGAACGCTCTGCTCTCCGCCATGGGAAGGCTCATGGTCTCCAGGGGCATTGTCATGGTCAAGGAAGATGAATCGCTCTTCACCGTCCAGGCCGTCAAGGGCCTTTCCCGCGACTTGCTGGGAAAATCGTTCCGTATTTCGACTGGTTGGAAACACTTTGTCGATTGCCCAACTGCGTGCGCCTCCTTGGCGCCGGACGAAAAAGATGCGCTCCTGAGCCTGTGCGAAGATAACGGGATCGCTGCAATCGTGCCGCTGGTCCTGGACGATTCCATGGTCGGCATCATCGGCCTGGGCAACCGCCTGATCGGTGCGGGCTTCGACACGCCGCAGGTGACGCTCCTGGAATCCATCGCCAGCATCGCGGCCACTGCCGTCCAGAACGCGCTGACCATCGAGAAACTGCGGACGCTCAACCGCGAACTGGACCGCAAGGTTCAGGAGATTTCGGCCCTGTTCGAATTTTCCCACGAAGCGAATTCGACGTTCAACTCCCGTCATATCCTCCGCATCCTAGGATACACGATCATGGGACAATTCCGCACGCGGCGTTACGCGATCTACCTGCGCTCGAAGAGTGGCTTCGATATTGCGACCCAGTTCGGAGCTTCCGATGACGACGCGAAACCACCGGAAAACGCCGCCCGGCTCGCGCAACCGGTACGGAGGGATACCGCCACGGGCGCAATTGCCACGTGGATGAACGAACGCGATTTCCTTCTCGTCTTTCCCCTCGTATCACACAACGAGGTGCGCGGCATGGTCTGCCTGGGCGAACGCGCGGGCGGGGAAGAGTACTCGGACACCGATGTCTCCTTCCTCTCCGGTCTCTGCACGGCGGCGGTATCCGCATTGGAAAACTCGCGGCTGTTCAAGGAAACGGTCGAAAAAGAGCGCATGGAGCGCGAGCTGAACATTGCCCGGGGCATACAGAAGCAGCTCCTCCCCGAATCGCTTCCCTGCCCGGCGAACTATCGCGCAGCCGGTTTGAATGACTCGTCTCTCCAGGTAGGAGGCGATTACTACGACGGGGTGCAGTTGTCGGAGACCGAGTACCTGTACGCCATCGCCGATGTTTCCGGCAAAGGGGCCCCCGCTTCGATCCTCATGGCCAACGTCCAGGCGGCGCTCCGGACCATCGCTCCCCTCCACCTCGACCTGCCGGAAGCCACTGCCCGCATCAACGATGTCATCTTCGGCAACACGGGAGCGGAGATGTTCATCACCTTCTTCTGGGGCGTCCTAAACGCCGAAACGAACCGGTTCCGGTACGTGAACGCGGGGCACAATCCTCCGTTGCTCCTCCGGTCGGATGGCTCCCTCGAAGCGCTGGAGAAAGGGGGATTGATTCTCGGCATTATGGAATCAACCATGCCGTATGAACAGGGAGATGTGGAATTGCTGCCCGGTGACACGATCGTGATGTACACCGACGGCGTGAACGAGGCGATGAACACGGACGAAGATGAATTCGGCGTCGAACGCTTGAAGCAGCTCCTGCAACACAATCGCGACGATTCGCCCCACGCACTTGTCGCGACCATTCGCAATGCCATTCACGAATTCTCCGTTGACGCGGGACAATCAGACGACATTACGCTCCTTCTCCTGAAACGCGACGGTTGACGATCACGCGGTACGTCAGCCGACGGTCACTCCTTCCAATCCCGTTCCTTCCTTCGCATCAGCCCGTTTCAACAAGATCGCGAACACCAGGCCCAAAAGGCCCAACGAAGCAAACATGACCATGCTGGCGGAATAGGAATGCGTCGCATCGCGGAGCAGGCCGTTTAACCACGGGAAAAGCGCGAGGCCGAGATTCTGGATCGTGGTCATGAGGCCGAACGCCGTGCCCACGCGGTTCTT
>JAJRXL010000104.1 GCA_024276335.1 Bacteroidota bacterium | reverse complement strand
TTTACCCGCTATACATGGAATCGGCCGGAGAGCCCATGCTGACATGTTTCCTCAGCGGCCCGGATTCCGTGCGGTTTGTTGATTCCACCTACGTTCCTGCATTATTTCCCGTCATACTTCGCGTATCCAACACGGGGAACTGGGCTCTTGACAGCGTAACGGCCTACGTGATCCAGGATACCCGTTTCAATATCGAGGACCCCCGCGGAGCAATGCGACTGATGGCTGCGAGGTTGAAAAGAGGCGACACCGCAAGCGCTGTATTTCGGCTTCGCGTTCACCCACGCAGGAAGGCGGGTTACGACACGTTGAGCATCGTAATTCTTGCGAATGGTGTTTCTCCTGTCATTTGTCAGTTGCCGATATGGATCGAAGCAGCGGCTCGACCTGAATTCTACATGGAGTGTTCAGCGACACCGGACAGCCTGGTTTTTGATGTTTCTTCCAACGATTACCGGCCGAATCCGATTACCGTTACCACCCGGGTGATTAATCGTGGAACAACATTCGCGGAGAACTGCAAGTTGATCTTTGTCGGTCCGCCTCGATTTACGCCATTTGAGTCATCCGTTGTTGAAATCGGCCGGCTCGACACGTCGCAATCACTACAACATTCCTGGCGGCTTCGGGCGCTGCCGCGGCGCCCCGGTGGAATGGATACCCTGATTTTCCAGGTGCAGGGAACCGGAGGTTTGGGTAAGACCGTTATTGTCCGCGAATGCCGTGTACCCGTGTTCGTTCCTGCTTTTCCTGAAGTACGTTACAGCGTCACTTGTGAAGCCCCGGGTGAACTGAAATATGAGAACGGACACTATCTTCCCGATCCATTTTTATTGAAAGCGAAAATTCGAAACCTCGCGGGCAAGCGGGGCGCTGGTATCGAAACGATCCTAACGCTTTCTCCAGGAATTGAACTTGCCTCCGGAGAATCCATGATCAAGACCGTTCCCGATCTCCAACCGGGAGAATCGGCGGTAGTTACATGGCGGTTGAGGGCCTTGGCAAGGTCGACCGCCGCGTCGCTGGTAAATTGTGTGACGGTTCGGGACCGTGATGGAGCCGGTGGTCGATGTTGTTCAGAGATTTATGTTCCCGAAATATCAACGACACCGTTATTGCTACAATGCAGCGTGTCACCTACCAAGTTGCGTGTGGATCCCGAACGGCTGGAATACCTGGAAAACCCGTTCAGCGTTTCCGTTGTTATTCGGAATCCCGGGACCGACCGGGTCACACGCGTAACGGGAACCATCGTTCCTCAAAGTCCCGATGTCGTTGTTGAGCCGGTGACGCCGTCACGTGTGGAAATTGCCCCGGTTTTAAACGGTGGAGATACTGTACGATGGACCTGGCTGCTGAGGGCAAAGCCTCGTGCCAAGGGTGGAATTGTGGCCATCAAAATCGTGGTCAGTGCTGACGGAAGGAATGACGTGACGTGTACGGTGGTAGTTGATATTCCGGCGCTGCCGCGGACGGGCATCACATGCCTGGTTACTACCGATCCGGCGGATACTTTGCATTTCGATTATTCCCGGGGGGTGTACGAGCGTGATCCGTTCCTTGTGACAACCACGCTGTTTAATCACAGCACAGTAATTGCACGCGATCTCAGCGTAACCATTGCGACGCCAGGAGGCACGACATTGGCGGAAGGCGAGCAAGCGTTGAAAGCGCCCGCAAAAAAGGATCTCAGTCCGGGCGATTCGGTGATTGTCTCATGGAAGTTGAAACCGATTCGCCAAGATGAAGGCACACTTCGACGCGTCGAAGTTCTCGCGGTGGCAGGCGCGGATCAGGCCACTACGTGTTCTTCTGATCTCTTTATCCAGGGCGCCCCGAAAATAGCACACCTGCGGATCCCCAGGGATATCGTTGGAACGTACGGCGACGTCCTCACGGTGCCGGTTTTCATCGACGAGACGATCGGGAAAGATATCAGAAGCTACCGGTTACGGATTACGTACGATTCATCGGTCGTCCAACTTGTGGAGGCAGTGTCACCGGCGACATTGACCGCATACGGTTGGATCGGCCCTCGGTTTGTCAGGATCTCCGGGGACACTGTGGAGGTATTTGATCAAACGACCGGCCCTGCCATACCGCGGGGTGAGGGCAAACTTGTTGTGCTTCTGTTCAAGGCGGTATATGGAAGCGGGACCCAGACCCTGGGTATCGCCCAGTCGGAAATATCCTTCGCGTCAATGGATTTGAATCAAGGCGGGATATTGACGTTCGGAAAGGATGGTCTCGTAACGGTAAGCGGTGAGTGCGTGATTCCGCTTGCCGGATCGGAAAAATACGCCCTCGAACAAAACATCCCCAACCCGTTCAATCCATCGACTCTTATCGAGTTCTCGATTGCAGACGACACCCAGGTTCGCCTGGATGTATTTGATGCCCTGGGGCGCCGCGTGCGAACACTGGTAAACAGCCACAAGGATAGGGGGCGTTATAAGGTTGTATTCAACGCCGGTGTTTTGCCAAGCGGTTTATACTTTTACAGGCTGGAGACGCCTGTTTACAGCGCGATACGGAAGATGATTCTCATAAAGTGATTGTTCTCCGGATGATGAACAAAAGCATCTCTGTAAACGACGATGCTTTTGTTCAGTGCATCACGTCAGTGCATGACCGGAGGGGTCCCGCCCGTCTGGAACATGGTTGACGGGTCGCCGGGGAGCTTGATCTCGCCATGTTGCTTCTCGTACTTCCCGATGTTTTCCTGGAGCGCGTTGGAGAGCAGCTTCGCGTGAATGGGCGTCATGATGATCCGTGCATGGACGCGGGCTTTGGGAATACCTGGCAATACACGCGTGAAGTCTATGACGAACTCCGCGTTCGAGTGTGAAATGATCGCGAGATTGGAATAGATCCCTTCGGCTTCCTTTTCGTTCAGTTCAATGTTCAACTGTTGCGGCGCTTGTGGTTGTTGTGGTGTCATCGTTCCTCGAATGGTATGGTGTCAAACTATGTAGAATAATAGGCGCTCTTCTTATTCGTTCTTCCGGAGTGCGTCGGCTTTCTCGTAGGCTTCCTTTGCCTTGTCCAGTTTGTTGAGACTCGTATAGAGCTTGCCCGCCAGCTCCCAGATGAAGGCATCATCCTGGCGCATGGTCAAGAGTTTTTCAAGGTAAGGCAGGGCCCGTTCGAATTTTTCGATGTATTGCCTGGAATCAATGGGCTTGTCCCCCGTATCCTCGGATTCGAGTTTTTCCCGGATGTTAACGCCCCAATTCACGTAGGCCACGGTGATGTTGTATACGGCGTTTTCGTAGTCGGGATCGACGTCCAAGGCCTTCTTTAAATGGAGGACGCTCTTTTCATAATTCTCATTTTGCATGTACAAAACGCCAAGGTTGTATTGCGCGATTTTGTCTCTCGGATGGATCGCGACTTCTTTTTCATATTGTTCGATCGCTTCCTTGGTCCGGTCGGCTTTGACGTACGCTTGAATAAGGTTGACGCGAAGATTGTCCGAATCCGGGTACTTGCTTATTCCCTCGTCGAAGATTTTTATCGCTTTTTCAAAAGCGGCTTTTGCTTCGTCTTTTTTCCCTTGTCTCTGCAGATCCGTTCCTTCCGCGAGGTAGATCTGGCCGAGTATTTCGTAACTTTGCTCCAGCTTTTCAAGTTCCACCGATTTCGTTAAAGGCTCAATAGCTTTATCCTGTTTTCCCTGGTTGAGGTACACCAGGCCGAGATTCAGGTAAGCGCCGTATTTCGCCGAACTATCCGGCAAGAGCTTGATGGCAGCTTCGAATCCCTCTATCGCTTTTTGGTATTCTTTCTCCCGCTTGGTAATACGCGCCTTTTGAAGGTTCTTGGCCCCGTAGTTGAAAGCCAACCCCCAGAAGTACGGACGGTTCTCTTTGATTTTCGACTGCATTTGGTTGGAAATCTTCAGACTCCTGTTCCACGATTCCACCAGTTTCGAAAACTCTTTCTTGGCACCCTGGATAATTCCCAACCAGTACCAGGCTTCCGCGTTGTTCGGATTTTGCTGGATCTCTTTGTTGAGGACTTCCTCTGCCTTGTCGTATTTTTTCTGCTGGTAATACATACGTGCGCTGGTAATGTTTGGCGATGAACACTGGAAGCCCATCGTTCCCATTCCGATCAGGAGGACAGCGATGATGAGAGTTTGAAATGAGATTGTTCGCACCATTGAAATATCCTTAGTTCGTGGTTACGTTTGTTATGAGCATGACATATAAGGTAATTAATCGGGCAGGGATATTCAACTTTCATCGGCACCTGGCAGGACATTCACAACTTTAGCATGATTTCCGTGAATATTATGCAATTACAAGCGGGGTGATACGCTTTCGATCTTGACATTGACGCGAATTCAGCTATATTGACCATTGTACGGGATAATATGAGTTTTTTACACGATACACGGTTGAGAAGATTGGTCAGCGGAGGAAGTGTCAAGAAGGAAGACACCTCGTCCGACCCCCCTGATTTAAAGGAATTCCTGGAAGCATGCAGGAACAGTCTCAAGGATTACGATGAGACGTTGATCAGGAATGCCTATGAATACGCGCGCGAAGCTCATAAACACAGCTTCAGGAAATCGGGCGAACCGTACTTCAGTCATCCCGTGGCAGTAGCGAGAATCATCCTCCACGACATCCCTTTCGACTCGATCACTGTTGCCTCGGCTCTTCTTCACGACGTTGTGGAGGATACGGAATACACCTACGACGATATCAGGTCGAATTTTGGAACCGTGGTGGCGGATATCGTGGAAGGTGTCACAAAGATCAGCAAGTTCTTTGAGAACAAGCAACTAAAGAAAGCGGAGAACTACCGGAAACTCCTGGCCTCGATGGTCAACGATTTACGGGTTATTCTGGTCAAGATTGCGGATCGATTGCACAACATGCGTACACTGGAGCATCATTCCCGCGTTAAGCAAGTTGCCATCGCAAAAGAGACGCTGGATTTGTATGCACCCCTTGCCCATCGCTTCGGATTAGCCCGTATCAAATGGGAATTGGAAGACCTCGCCTTCAAGTATTTGCACCCCCTTGAGTATGAAGATTTGAAGCTTCACATCAACGAGAAAAGGGAAGAGCGGGAGAAGTATATCGAAAAATTCGCCAAGCCCATCGTAAAGCGGTTGAAAGAGCGCGGATTGCAATTTGAGATTTCCGGACGGCCCAAGCACCTCTATAGTATTTATCAGAAAATGGTAAATAGAAACAAGCCGATCACGGAAATCTACGACTTGTTTGCCATCCGTATTATTCTCGACACGGAGGACGACAACGAGTGTTTCTCGGTGTATGGTATCGTGACAGATATCTATCGTCCGATTCCCGAGCGGTTCAAGAATTACATCAACTTGCCCAAGCAAAACGGCTACCGGTCGATTCATACGACGGTCTCAGGGCCCAACGGACGGAAAGTGGAAGTCCAGATCCGCACGAGGAAAATGCACGAAGTCGCTGAAATCGGTGTGGCGGCGCACTGGCTGTATAAGGAACGGAAATCGCTGCGGAAATCCTCGTTTGAAGACTGGGTCGCATCCGTACGCGAAGTGTTTGAGAATCCTCTCTATGGCGCAAGCAAGGAAGAAAGCGCAGAGGTTATGCTGAAAGACCTGATGCGCTCCCTTTACCAGGATGAGATCGTGGTATTCACACCCAAGGGAGACGATGTCAGTTTACCTGCCGGCGCAACCGCTCTCGATTTTGCTTTCGCCATCCACTCGGAGCTCGGTTTGCGATGTATCGGGGCCAAGGTGAATCACCGCATCGTTCCACTGGGAACGAAATTGAAAAGCGGCGACCAGGTGGAGATTATCACTTCGAAAAATCACAGCCCGGGGACGGACTGGGATAAACTCGTCACGACACATAAGGCGCACACTGCTATCAGGCGGTGGTACAACGAGCAGTTACGTCACATCGCCGACAAGGGGCGCGATATCTTCCGCAAGAAGGCAAGGAAGCAGAAGGTCAAGATCGCCGAGGATGAACTGGAGCGTATCGCTCGCCAGTTGGGATTCAAATCCCCCTATTTCATGTTTGTGGCTCTTGGAAACGGAGATCTCGAATTTGAGCGAATTGTGAAAACGCACGGCGGGTTGATGGAACAGGAAGCCGGGACATTGCCAGCGCCCAAGGAAAAAGAGGAATTGTTCGAAGATTTCATCCGTTCCGCGCGCGACAGTCAGGTGTTCCTGATAGATGGAAAAGAAACCGATATGCAATTCGAGTACGCGAAATGTTGCAATCCCATCCCGGGCGACGACATTATCGGTTTTATCACCAAGGGAGGTACGCTCAAAATTCACCGGCGTGACTGCGTTAACATCGAACACCTTATGATAGACGCGACGGTCTCCGATCCCACGATCGCTGATCGCTTGATCCCTGTCACCTGGCCGCGGAATGGTGAATCCGCGTACCTGGCAGGAATCAAGGTGATCGGTGATGACAGGCCCGGCATCCTGAACGAAATCTCGCTTGCCATTTCGAATTACCGGAACACGAACATTCGATCAGTAAGCATCGATACGAAGGAAGGCAGCTTTTTCGGAAGCATCGTCGTATCCGTTCGCGATCTTGATCATCTCAATCATATTATCAACCGCATCCTGAAAGTGAAAGGAATAAAGACCGTCGAGCGTTACGACGAAATGTAAACGTTCGTCGCGCGCCAATATCGCCGATCACATTCCAGCGCAGTACTTTTGCAAGATTCTCTCCGCATACTTGCTGTCGATTTCGGTACACGAAGAATCGGACTTGCCGTCTCCGACCCGCTGGGGATGTTTGCCGTTCCCTTGAAAACAATTCCTAACAACAGGAATACGTTACGCAGTATCGAAGAGATCGTTGAGGAATATCACGTTTCGAGGATCGTTGTGGGATTGCCGGTACACCTGGATGGATCGGATTCGGAATTCACGCGTGTCGTCCGCCTGTTCGTGCAGCGCTTGCAACAGGTGACGAATGTCGAAATCGTTGAATGGGATGAGCGTTTTACATCAAAAATGGCCGAACAGACGCTGATCGATCTGGGTGTCGGAAAGAAGAAACGCAGGCAAAAGTATCGCGTCGATATGTTGGCGGCTGTGCATCTCTTGCAAAGTTACCTGCAATCGCTTCCACAAACCCGAAAATAAAAAAGGCGGGATTACCCGCCTTGTGCAGTTTTTCTACCGAATATCATTTCCCTTCCAGGTGAACCGTCAGGGTAATTTCCTTGCCCCCGCGGTTGACCAGGACAGGTACTGCGTCGCCCGCCTTGAATTTACTGAGCGCGGTCATGTAGTCGTAGATATTCAGCAATTTCATATCGCCGAACTTTAAAATGATATCCCCGCCTTTCAAGCCTGCTTTCTCGGCCGGACTGCCATCGCTGACGCCGGAGATTTTAAAGCCCTTCACATCGGCGCCGTAGTCGGGGATCGTGCCGACATAAACCCTGAATCTGCTGACGGTCTTCTTTTCGGTCTTGACTTTTGTAAATGTGGGTCGTGAATCCAGGCTGTCGATACTGCGGATGATTTCCGCCGTGAACTTGATGACATCCGCAAGGGCCTTGCAGTTTATTTTTTCCACGTCGTCGCTGGGTTTGTGGTAGTCGCTGTGTAAGCCGGTAAAAAAGAATAACGTCGGGATGTTCTTGCTGTAAAACGAAGCGTGGTCGCTGGGACCGGTGCCGTCGGGAATGTACTTGATGGAGAAGTTGTATTTTCCGTTGATTTTTGTCAGGAGGTCTTTCCATATCGGCGAGGTGCCGATGCCCTGG
>JAJRXL010000103.1 GCA_024276335.1 Bacteroidota bacterium | reverse complement strand
GTCGGGAAATTGGTAAAACTCCGGGATCAGTGGTTTACCGTCCTGGGAGTGGCAGCCCCCAAGAAAATCGCCTCCACTGTCTCGGGAATCAAGCTTCGGAATTACAACCTCGATATTTACGTGCCCCTGAAAACGGCCATGGTGAAATTCCCTCGCGAGCAGAAAGCCACGGCGCGCGCATTCGGGAGGCGTGGCTTCTTTCGCAGCCGGAGGACGCAGACGGCCTTTGTCGATCGCAACACCATCGACCAGATAACCGTTCAGATCAGCGCCGACCAGGACATCCTGCAGGCCGCCGGAGCGATTCAGAAGATTCTGGCCCGGCGCCATAACCAGCAGAAGGACGTGGAAATCATCATCCCGGAGGCCCTTATCGAGCAGAGTCAGAAGACGCAGCAAATTTTCAACATCGTCATGGGCGCGATTGCCGGTATTTCCCTCCTGGTGGGCGGCATCGGCATCATGAATATCATGCTCGCCAGCGTGCTCGAACGCACACGCGAAATCGGAATACGCAGGGCGGTCGGCGCCACGCGACGTCTCGTCGTCATCCAGTTCCTCACGGAAGCCACCGTGCTCAGCATTGCCGGCGGAATAATCGGAATATTCCTCGGATGGGGCCTGACGAATATCATCACCGTGTACGCAGGGTGGCGCACGATCGTCAGCGCCTGGTCCATCATGCTCGCCTTCGGTGTTTCCGCCGCCACCGGGATCTTGTTCGGATACTACCCGGCAAGGGAGGCCGCCAACAAGGATCCCATCGAGGCCCTTCGCTACGACGCCTGACGAGCTTTCACCTTGCGCACACCGGCTTGATCAACGGAACACGCAAGACACGTCCCGCGTTCGTTTTGCGATTTACACGAACCCGTTAAGAATCCGCTCCACGCTCATCTCCCTCTTTCGGCCGTTCTTGCCGGTCGCCTTTTCGATTTCCCTGTTCAGACGGTCGTCCAGCGTCGGTTTTTGAATGTGGTAGAAAATACCGGTGTACAGCGGTTCTTTGCTGTATGCAAACTCCATGGCTTTCAGCTTGTTGTCCGGCTTGTAATCCTCCGGCAGCGGATGCAGGATCGACCGCAATTCCTTGGGGTCCATGACGGGAAACGTCCGACACGGCGAAAGGATGTACACGATGGACATGCCCTTGTGTGAAATCGCTTTTACCAGTATTTCGGTCAGTTCCTTGACGTTCGTGCCGTTTGCCCGCGCAATGAACGTGACATCGTAAGCGAGGAAAATGGGGATGGCCTCCAGCGCATCCTCGTAGGCTCCGTAAGGCGAGGTCTTGGTCCTCTCCCCTATCGGGGTGGTCGGCGAGGTCTGCCCCTTCGTCAACCCGTACACGGAATTATCCATCAGCAAGTAAGTGATATCGACGTTCTTGCGCGCCGCGTGCACGATATGCCCGCCCCCGATACCAAGTCCATCGCCGTCGCCGCCCACGGCAAACACGGTCAGGTCGGGATTGGCCGCCTTGACCCCCAGGGCCGTGGGCACAGCCCGCCCGTGTGTTCCGTGCAACGAATACGTGTTGAGGTAATGCGAAAACCGACCAGAGCACCCGATCCCGGATACGGAAACGATGTCCTCCGGTGGAATATTCAACGCAACCAACGCGCGCTCCAGGGCGGTGAGGACGCCGTAATCGCCGCAACCCGGGCACCAGACCGGGGAAATGATACTCTTATAATCTTGCAATGCGTGTTTCATCGATAATCCTCGCGACTTTTTCAATTCCATTGTAGATTTCTTCCGCCGTAAACGGAATACCCTCGCACTTGTGCATCTCGATGGGCCGAACGCCAAACTTCGCCTTGATGAAATGGGCAAACTGGCCGGTGTAGTTCTCCTCGACGACGATCAATTGCTTCAGCCCGCCCAGGAAGTGACGGATCTGGCGTTCCGGGAGCGGCGAAATAACCCGCGGATGCAGGTGCCTGATCTTGATGCCCCGCGAGCGCGCCAGGTCCCGCGCCTCGTGGATGGCTCCTTCGGTCGAGCCCCAGCCGATAACCCCGATCTTTGCGTCAGGCGAGCCATGATATTCGGGCGGATTCTTCTCCAACGCCCTCGAGAGCACTTCGAGATTTTTGAATCGCTTCTCCGTCATCATGAGATGGTTCTCGGGCGTGTAATTGGCCTTCCCTTCCTCGGTATGCTCCAGTCCCGTGGCCAGGTACTGCCCACCCTTGGTGCCCGGGATGGTCATTGGTGAAACCCCATCGGTTGTGATCTTGAATCTTTTATAGTTGTCAAGACTTTCACCGTTGGCGATCATTCTGTACGCGATTTCCACTTCACCGGGACTTGGGATGGAAATCTTCTCCGTGGGAATCGACTCGCCAACGAACGTGATCTTGCTGAAATCGGGAATACGAACGGTTTCCTTGCGAAAGCCGATGGACTGGTCTGTCAGCACGATGACCGGCATCTGGAAACGCTCCGCGAGGTTAAAGGCCCGTATGGTCTGGTAGAAACAATCCTCCACTGAAGTTGGCGCCAGAATTACACGCGGCGATTCACCCGCCGTGCCGTAAATGGAAAATTTCAAATCGGACTGTTCCGTCTTCGTGGGCAGGCCGGTGCTGGGTCCTCCCCGTTGCACGTTGACAATGACGATCGGAAGCTCCAGCATGGAAGCGAGGTTCAATTGCTCGCCCATCAACTGCAATCCCGGGCCGGAAGTCGGAGTGATGGCTTTTTCACCGGCAAACGACGCGCCGATGATGGCCGAGATCGAAGCGATCTCGTCCTCCATCTGGATTGCCTTGCCTCCCACCTTGGGCATCAGCTTGATGAGCGTTTCAAAAATCGGTGTGGCAGGCGTGATAGGGTAACCGGCCACGAAACGACACCCGGCGGCGAGAGCGCCCAGGGCCACCGCTTCGTTGCCGGAAATGAACATGTACTGCGCCTTGTTATCGGATGCCGTGCCGAGATGGAAGCTCCTCTCCCAGCCGTTCTTCGCACCCGCCTTGTACCCGGCCCGTACAGCCTTCTTGTTCTTTTCGACGACTTCCGTGCCCTTGTGTTTGAAGCGATCACGGATGAGCCCCTCGAGAATGGTTTTATCAACGTCGAACAGGTTGCCCAGGGCGCCAAGCGCCACGACGTTTTTTCCCAGGTTTGAACCCGTTGCCTCGTTTGCCAGGGCGGTCAGGGGAATCGGGTAGTACACGTGATCGGGGTCTTCCTTGATCTCGACCGTATCCGGGTCATAGATAAGCATCCCCCCGTCGTGAAGGTCCTGGATGGTTCGATCATACGCTTGCTGATTGAACACGACCAGGTAGTCCACGCTGCTCCCCATGGAATAAATTTCACGGTCCCGCACACGGACCTGGATCATGGAAAATCCCCCGCGTATTTCCGCCGGGTACGTAATGTAGGAGAACACGTGGTACTCGGTGCGCGCAGCGGCCTGCGCAAACAGCTCCCCGCTGCTGATGACACCTTCACCGCCTTCGCCCGCTATGCGCAGAACAAAATCAACGCGGTGGTTCGATTTCTTGTTGTTCATGATACGATGTGAATTGAGATATGTTGATATGCTGAATGGTAGAGGTCGAATCCGGTCGGTTTTCACCAAAATCCATGCTTTCCAAAAGTAACGATAAAACACGGATTACAAAACAAGGTGGGCCACGGTCGTCTATTCATCGTATCGAAATTGCAACAGAGCGGACCGGGAGACAAGGGGAAGGGGGATTCTCGATTTTCGATTTTGCGCTTTATGACGCGGTTACGTGCATTTGAGAACGGAGTGTTCAAACTCCTTTGCGGTCTTCCGCCTCCGCAAGACTCCGGCGGACAGGTTTCGCCTTCTTTGCGTCCTTTGTGGTTCAACCAGTTTATGGTTCAACTCCGCTCGTCGTCCGCCGTCTGATTCGCCCATTTGGAACCTGGCCCAAAGAACGGGGGCAATAACTCCCTCCTGCACGTTCTGATGAGACAACTGCTTCAGCCTCTTCCCTCGGCCTGGAAGAAATATTGACCTCCCCCACCCATCTTCGCTTGCAATCGTTTCAACCGCATCTCAAGGTTTTTCTTTTGCATCATCCGCTAGAATGCTAACTTTCTGTTATGAATCCGAAACGCGAAACCGAATATGCGATAATGTACAAACATATTGGACGGTCGCGGATTTCCTGCCATGAATAAACCCGATCGTGCAGGGAAACATCCCCTGCTCTTCTTTCGTCACATTTTCATGATGATTGTCTGTATCAACTACGGTAACCAGAGGTTCGAACCGTGAAAACCCCGTTTCACCCAGCATTCAAGCGCATGATGTCATCCCTCTTCCTCGTCGCGGTAATTGCTATTTCCTTCGTTCCGCGCCAGAGCGTGCACGCACAACGGAACCTGAGCCTAAGCGAGGCCCTTTCCATCGCCTTGGAACAGAGCTATGCCGCCAGGGCCGCCAGGGAACAATTGCGGATGTCCCGCGCCTCGGCGGAAGCAGCGCGATTGAGCTTGCTCTCGTCCATCGATTTGAACTTGAACATTCCCAGTTATACCAGCACCCTTTCGCCGCAGTTCAACCCGATTACCGGCATCACGGAGTATTTCTCCATCCAACGCACCCAGTACGAGGCCAACCTGACCATCTCACAACCCATCCTCTGGACGAACAGCACGATCTCGTTTTCCGGCTTGCTCTACAAACGAAACCAGATCAGCTGCGCAAACGATTTTTCCGATTACTACACGAACTTCGCTCTCCGGCTCAAGCAACCTCTGTTCGTTCCCAATACGCAGAAAATATCCCTGAGACGCGCGGAATTGGATTACGACCAGGCCCTTCTTGAAAACGGCCGCACCGTTCTCGATATCATTTTCAACGTGACAAACTCGTTCTATAAGCTGTACAGCGCCCGGAAACGCCTGGAGATCCAGCGCGAACGCGTCAAGCAGCAGGAAGAATCATACCGTACGGCACTCAACCAGTACAAGGCGGGACTGATAGCCGAAGTGGATGCCTTGCAATTGCAAGTTGACCTCGCCCAAGCCCGCAACGATCTCTTTTCTTCCGAATCCGACGTGCGGTTACAGGAAAGCGGGTTCAACTTGCTGATCGGTCTCCCCCTCAAGGAGCAACTCCATCCCGTTCTTGAGGATACCACGTTCACGCGCGTCCGCATCGACACGAAACTTGCCGTGGAGATGGGGAAAAAGAACCGGGTCGAGCTGAAACGGGCGCTCTATGATATCGAACGCAGCCGCATGACCCTGGACTAGGTGGAGGCCCGGCGCACTATCCGCGGCGACTTGACGGCAACCTACGGTCTTTCCAAGACCGACCGTGAATTTAATCTTCTCTTCCGTGATACGAGAAATATCAACGCCGTTGTTTTCACCCTGACCGTCCCCATCCTCGATTGGGGGCGCCACGCCCGCGAAGTCGAAGGAGCCGAAGCGCGCCTGCGGCAAGCACGGTACTTCGCCGAGCAGGAAGACCTCATGATCGAACA
This sequence comes from Bacteroidota bacterium, assembly GCA_024276335.1. Lineage (GTDB taxonomy): Bacteria > Bacteroidota > Ignavibacteria > SZUA-365 > JAADGX01 > JAADGX01. Next base: position 1,876 of record JAJRXL010000103.1, on the reverse strand, counting down.
AGAGATAACCGAATTGGTTCGAAAAGTCGAATCCGCCGCGGACCGCGTGGAAATATTGAACAAGGCGAAGGAAGTTGCGCGCAGGGCCTATGACATCACCCTGGCGCGGTTCCGCGTGGGAAACGTCACCAGCAACGAACTCACCCAGGCCCAGGACCGGCTGACCAATGCCCAGCTCAACGCCCTGGAAGCGCTGCTCGAGTACCGTGTCAATCTCGCCGATCTCATGCGGCGAACGTTCTACGATTTCGAAAAGAAAAAACCAGTGAACCTCGACGAGTGGCTGGACGACCTGAATTTCAATTGACCCCCGTCCACGACACCAAATCGCTTAACGCCTGATTACCATCCTGCGCGTCAACCTGCCCGCCCTGGTTTCCAACGATACGATGTACACCCCTGCGGGCAACGAGCCCCTCAGGAACCGGAGCCGGTGCTTTCCGGGCGCGAGATCCCGGAAGGAGCGGTCGAACACCGTCTTTCCCAACGTGTTGAACAGGCGCAACCGAACGTTTCCCTCAACCGGCGTCCGGAAGGAGATGGTCGTAACGTCGCTGAAGGGGTTGGGATAGTTCGCCTCGAGACGAAAATCGACGAGGCCGGGACGATCGACCGACACGGGGGTCCGACGATTCCAAACATCCACTGCCTTATCCACCTTGCGCTGCACGGATCCCAGCGTGAATCCCGCGACGTGACCGAATACTACTTCGGCCGTGTCGCCGGGCTCGAGATCGAAAGACCGGCTGGAGATAATGTACGCGACATTTCCCGGTCCGATGGAGGTCTTGCCGTTCTTATCGGAAAGCGAACGCCATTTCTCCGCCTGTGTGAATCCGTCGTAGGTTCCAAACGGCGTACCGACACCCTGCGGATCATTATTGATCGCAAAGAAATTCGGTCCTTCGGGGGCGGACCTGGGCAAGCTGTCGATCACGAAGGAACCGAAGACCGGGAAGCTCCCCCCGGAGACCGTTCCCAGGAGCCTGTTTTCATCGAAATCCACGCGCCGTATCACGTATGTCGCGCCGCCGGCGTCCATGAAAAGACCGATGCGCATACCGGCAATGGCCGACGAGCCGGTGTTGACGACGCGGTAGCGCGTGAGCAGCACTTCTTGTACCCCCTCGTTCGTAAAATCGTACCCGTGGAGGTCAACCTCCACGCCAAGCTTCCGCGCTGAATCGGCACGGGAATCCCGGAAGAGGCAGTTCGTTTCGACCGCCGCCTGCCTGCCCGGCTGGATCATTTCCGTCGCCTTGACGATGGCAAAATCTCGTTCCCTGCGGAAGAAATCCACGCTGTGCCGGGCGGCGGACACCACGCGCCTGGCATCCGTCCCGATCATGAGCGCTCCCATCCACAGGTAAAGATCGGAGCCGCCGTACCGCATCCCGATCCCGAGCTCGTTGTCGGGATAATCGGGATGCCCAAGCGATCCATCCGCCGGAATGGTCAAGGCCAGCCTTCCGTTGCCCAGGGTCTGGTAGGACGGATTGACGGAAACAGTGAAAAAATCAAAATCTTCGTAGGAGCCGCTCTTGATCAACACGCGGAAGATGACCTCCAAATCGTACTGCCGGGACGGTTGCACGGTGAACGTCATGGGCGCGGTTGCAGAACGCACGTCATTGGTCGCCAGGGGAGGTACCGTCGTCGTCGCCGTGCCAATGGTTACCGCCGACGCGCCTGTTGCCGCTTCCAGGGTCAGTTCAACCGTGCCCGTGGTCGCCGACAGGTAGTTTTTCAGCACAACCGTGACTTTTACCTCTTCACCGGGATAAAACTGCCCGTCGTTGCCCGGGTCCGTAAAAGTCACGTTTTCGATGCGCACGGAGGGCAACTTTTCGGTTCCCACCGCCCGGAAAGCATTGAT
>JAJRXL010000102.1 GCA_024276335.1 Bacteroidota bacterium | reverse complement strand
TTGGTACGTGGATCGTACTTGTACATAAAGACGGATTCCTGATCCTTGAAATCATTTTTTGTGTATCCAGACGGCCGCGGAAGGAAGTACACCCCGTTCTTGTTGACCACGCACCGCACGATGTTATACCACTTGTTCTTCGTGAACACGTTCTTCCAGGTCAGGCCGGCGTCGGTGGAGCGAAGAAGCGTCCAGTTGTCCCCTGCGGCAAAGACGGTATCACCGTTCCATTGCACGAAGGCGCTGAGGTCGTCCACGGGATAGTCCGGGTACACCTGCTCCCAGGCCTGGGCGGTTGCGATCGTTGGAAAAAAGAAACTCAAAATAATAGCATATTTCATTGCGAAATTACATCCTCTGATATCGTGAATCATGCATCCCGAGGGCGGGACTGGATATCATGAACAAGCCCCGTACACGGGATTATTCATCACGAGATATATTATGGAAAAATACAAGAACCCAAGGGTAGTACATACATTAACTGATACCATACGTCCTGTCCGAATCTTTGGTAAATCTGAGGTGATGATATGAAAGTCTTCAATGAATATCAAGTACTGTCCCTTGGTTGTCCCTCTTGCATCGCGTACGTCCTCGTAACTCGCACGTCTTTCCTTGACGCCCGTGGATGTCATTACATTGTGCGTCGGCGTGATTTTTATACTAAAAATGCATAAACTTACAAATGACAAAACTCTTCTATTCCTGCTGCACGGATAGCTTATTCAAAATACACACCTTTTCACACCTCTAACACACCCAGCCTCAACAGGAGAATATCCAATGGCAAAAGGGCTCAAAGGAAGTCAAACGGAAAAAAATCTATTACTTGCGTTTGCCGGAGAATCCCAGGCGCGGAATCGCTACACTTTTTTTGCCAGCGCCGCGAAGAAGGAAGGCCTGGTGCAGATCGCCCGCATTTTCGAGGAGACGGCGGACCAGGAGAAAGAGCACGCGAAGCGGTTCTTCAAGTTCCTGGAGGGCGGCGATCTTGAAATTACCGGCGCCTTTCCGGCGGGAGTCATCGGATCCACGCTGGAGAACCTGAAAGCGGCGGCCGCAGGAGAAGAACACGAGTGGACCAAGATGTATCCAGAGTTCGCGCGCGTGGCCCGGGAAGAAGGCTTCGTCAATGTCGCAAAGACATTCGAGGCAGTAGCGATCGCTGAGAAACAGCACGAAAAACGTTACAAGGACCTGGCGGAGAACCTGGAAGCAGGGCGCGTATTCCGCCGGGATGGAAAAGTCGTCTGGCGTTGTATCAACTGCGGCTATCTCCACGAGGCCAAAGAAGCGCCCAAGGCCTGCCCGGCCTGCCTCCACCCGCAATCCTATTTCGAATTGCTGGGGGAAAACTGGTAATACGTGACGGTCGCCGGGCGCGGTAAATTCACCGTTCCGGCTGGTTGCAGATGCGTTCATGTCGTCAAGTACAGGGGAGACGGCCACCGAGAACAGCGCGTAACCGACAACGATCTCCCGTCCCACCTGAGAAGCGCACGGTCCATATTCATTCACGAATCAAGGAGACATACATGAACGCTTACAACATGCTCACTCGAAAGATCGCGCGCGGTTCTGCCGTCGCGTCGTTTTTCCTACTCGCCGGAGTTTTGTGTACGACGGCGGACGCACAACCTTCGGACGCCCGCATTAAGAAAGACCTGAAAATCACGAAGGGCAAAACCATCCGGTTTACCTCCAAGGGATCCAAGCGATGGGAGAACCTGAAGTACGTCTGGGTACGGGACGCCGAGATCATCCGCCCGGCCAATATCCCGGAATTCCCGGATGTGAAAGTGCTGGTCTGGGGCACGATCGTGTACGACATCACCCACGGCAAGTACTCGTACTCCAAGTTCCGCGTCGGATACAATTCCTACCTCGGCATTCCCAATCCTACGACGGAAGATGTAAAAGCTTTCCTGGAGAAAAACGGCACCAAGAAACTGGTGGGAAGCTGGAGATACAACAACATCGTGAGTGACGTGAGTTACAAGATTGCGGAGGATCCCAAGTGGGAATGGCACACGCCGAAATCGGTGTCGTTCAACGTGATCGCCACGTACGATATTTTATCCTCGGTGGCCAAGGCGGTCGAGAGCGTCGAGCAGGTGTTCCGCGTCCGCTTGTACGCCGACAAGATCAAGGAGCCCTGGATAAACATGCTTTCAAGCGACAAGTAGAAAAAAATCCTTGCCACGCGCAATGTCAGTCCTGATGAATACAAGCGACTCGAGCGCGAAGAAACCCTGGGGATGCGCGAAGAAAAGCAGAGAGCCGAAGCGGCGCTCGCCTCGTTGCCCGTTGTTACGATACCGGAATTCAACAGCGACGTCGAAGCCATCATGTATACACATAAAATGCTCCGGGAATCGACGCCGGAAAAACTCGAATCCTATCTCATGCGTATGCTTGCGCCGGGATACTTCCTGGAGGGAAGCTCGGTAATGCTTACGCAGAGGGGAGCCGATATTATCAACCGCACGGTCCGTTTGGCGCATAAGCTTAACATCACCTACAGGGAAGCGTACTGCGCCGACCCGGTCGTGGCGCACAGCCAGCCGGGGATGATGGAGTTCTACAGCAAGGCGACGAAAGGTAAGACCCGCATTGCCGTGGGAAAATTCGGCGGCACGTACAAGGAAGGCGTCCTCGTGGGTCAGCAATGGAAGATCAAGGATATCTCGTTGTTCATTCCCAATAAAGCCAATGAAATCGCCTACATCCGCTCGTTCAGCGATCCCAACAAGCTCTGTCCCAAAGCGAAGACCGAGGTGAGCATTACCTGGAACACCCTGAACATGCCTGATATCAACATGCGCATCGCGTTTCCGGATCAGCAACCGAAGAAAACCGTCGTGAAAAACAAGCAGTTCAGTTACTTGCTCAACCATGCCACCGGCACTTACATGGTCACGGCCTGGAAACTGGGGAAAACTGTTTCCGCCGGCGATGCGGCGAAAATGATCGACAATGTTACGAACAATTTCGTAAAGAATATCAAGTACAACGTGACGAGTAAAAGTTTGTACCGCTACAAGGGCAACAGGGGCAAGGACCTCACGATGCAATCGGGAAATAACGTCATCCGCTACAAGATCGTAGTGGTGGGCGAGGTCCTGTACCAGCTTGTTCACAGCACAACGAAGCAAGCCCTCAAGAAAGAATTGGAAGAAAAATTCTTCGGGTCGTTTGCCGTGATCGGTGGGTAACCTATTATAGTATGATGAACCGGAAATCATAAGCTGAAAGAGAGCTTTATGACCGGAATATTCTTTGCGTGTCTATTCTTGATCGCTTAGTTTACGAGGAATTATAGTCGTTATACGGATTGGTTGGCACCAACATTTCGTTTTAAGTACCAATCTTTCCGGCAAAGCGAGAACATCTATTGATCCTGGTGCGGGTCGTAACCGCCGTCCGGGATCAGGCTCATGGACGCATTAGGTTCAAGGATGAAGTAAGTAAAGGTACTTTTCAGGAGTGATGCTCATGCGGTCTCTCGGATTTCTTGGTTTCCTGGGTTTCGCGGGTTTCCTGGGACTTATCGATGGTATGGAAGCATTGTATGGCTTGTTCGGCTTGTTCGGGTTCCTAGGTTTCTTCGGGTGCCCGGATCGAACGGAAGACGATCGACTTCCAGGCCGAAAAAGAAAGAGGCACCCGTGTATTGAGACAGGTGCACATTTGACCGGGCGCAGGATCTCTTTCATTTAACGAAGTCATGGGATGTTGACTTCTAAAGGCCGAGACGGGTAATTCTTTTCTGGAGCGCGGTAGTATTATCTTCGCGTGGAAGGTAGTATACTGGTCTGAAATATCCGCAATTTTTGATTTTACGAGGGAGGGTCTATCCCTTGAAGAAAGTATATTTAGTAGTTGTTGTTCTTTTGGTCTCGTGCCAGAGTGGCGTTGATGACAGCGACAGCGGGTACGTGATGACCGAGATCACAAGTGATTACAGCCATATCAGCGATCCCGTCGCGCGCTGGAAAGCGTATGGGCTTACCGACTACGTCGTTGAACAGGCGAGAAATGCTTTTACCGATAAGTATGTTGGATTCCACAAGGTGGTGGTCAGGAACGGCGTTGTCATCGACGTGTTGACCCTGGATGACCGGCCGGTGGAATGGGAAGCCCGCGCCGCGTTTCGATCTGTGGAACAATTATTCGTCATGGCCGACAGTCTTCCATCGAGCAGGATGGAGTGGTACCTGATCGAGTACGATTCGACGTACGGGTATCCGAAAAAAATTCTCGTCGATCCTGTCATCCGCGCACTGGATGAACAGTTCGGATATACGACGAATATCTATCGCCTGGCAGGATGATACATGAAGGTCGTCGAAGCGAACCTTGTCCGTCCTCGTGAGTGAATACGATGCTGAACAATCCTCGCTGTAAATACATCGAGATTCATTGGGACGCACCGCACGTTGCCCATGTAAACACCATGATTTTCGTATCCATTGGAGCCTGAGTTATGAGAATACGTCTCCTCGTCATCGGTTTGCTGTTCCTGCTGGCCGGCCGGGCGTACCTTGCCGCACAGGACACAACCGATTCTTACCTGTGGCTGGAGAATGTAGAAAGCCAACGCGCCCTGGACTGGGCCCGCTCCCACAACGAAGCTACCCTGGCCGCACTGAAAAGCCATCCCGCATTCGAAAGTATTTACAAGAAATGCCTGGAAATCTATGATTCGAAAGATCGCATCGCCTACCCCTCCTTCAAGGGTCAGTACCTCTACAATTTCTGGCAGGATGCGGAGCACGAGCGAGGCGTCTGGCG
>JAJRXL010000101.1 GCA_024276335.1 Bacteroidota bacterium | reverse complement strand
GCCGCGCAAGTACAACGAGAACAAGTGCTCCAGGACTCGCGTAATGGCATCTACATCGGCGGGGTCGGTTATGAACCCCGCTCCGGATTCCTCGATGATCGTTCGGGCTTCGCCCGGGGGAACGCAGCCCAGGATCGGTTTCCGGGCACCCAGGTATTCGAACAACTTGCCGGTCGAGATCATTTCATCGCCCCGGCTTCCACCCAGCATCATCCACACGACATCGGAACCAGCAAGATACGCCACCGCATCGCCGTGCGGAATATAACCCGTAACCACGACGTTCTTTTCCAGCCGATGCTTGCGCAGAAGGGACAGGTTTTCATCCCTGAACTGCCCGACGAAACAGAGCTCGGATTTCTCGGCGGCGCCGGGAACCTTGTCCAGGAACCGTCGAAAGGCTTCGATCATGTAGCGCGGGGTACGGTTGTGGTAGAACGTTCCCACGTACGTTATGCGCATGCGTGCGCTGGTCCTGGGCTTGGCGCGCGCAAAGTCTTCCTCATCGTAGCCCTGCGGGATGATGGTAATATCGTTGTACGTCAATTGCCGGTATCGGGTAAGAATCAGTTCCTTGATAGTGCGGTTTATAGTCACCACGGCATCCGCTTCGCGCAGAACCGAGCCTTCGAGACGACGGTGCATCGCGCGGTGAAACGGCGTGATGTAGCGGTGCAGGGGGTTTGCAAGCCAGGCGTCGCGGTAATCCAGTACCAGAGGAATGTCGAATCGTTTCTTCAATTCCCGGGCGATGAGGAAATCGGTATAGGGAGGGGCCGTGGCGAAAATCGCCTGGAACGAACCGCAACTCAGGAGCTCCACTCCTTTTCGAACAGCATAACGCTTCCAGCCTATCTTGCTGTCCGGAATGAACACCGCCTGGTTCAGCAAGGTCAGGAGCTTGTACGTTGTTTCATTCGGCATGGGGACGGTGCCCTTTTTTCGGAATACGTGGAGTGGGTCGAGAGAAGTAGTACGGATTATTTCTATTCCGGAGGAGTCGAGCTCGTGCAAGAGCGTTGAATCATGCGCGAAATACGCGCGCGGTTCTACCGTGAGCACCGTCGGCTTCCATCCGAAGGAAGGAAGATACTTGATGAACTTCAGTGTTCTCTGGACTCCGCGCAAACCGAGAGGAGGGAAGTAATACGCTATGACAAGGACGTTCCGCACTGTTGCACGTTACAAGACTACGGGCGCTTTCAGCGCTTTTGTAAGTACTCTTCTGCCTTTTGCCGTGACAAGGATATCGTCTTCAATTCTCACTCCGCCGATTCGCGGGATGTAAACACCTGGTTCGATGGTGAACACCATGCCCGCATCCAGTGTATCGGGAGAGTCATGGGAGAGGCGGGGGAATTCATGAACCTCCAGGCCGAGTCCATGACCGAGACCGTGTTTGAAATACTCGGCGAAGCCTTGGCGCTTCAAGACGTCGTGGGCAAGATCGTAAATGGCACGCGCGCGAACCCCGGGAGCGACCGCGGCGATGGCGGTTTCCTGGGCTTCGAGGACGGCGTCGTACATGGCTCGTAACGTTGGCTTGATCTTTCCCATGAAAACCGTGCGACTGATGTCGCTGTGGTAGCCGCGATACCGTGCGCCGAAATCCAACAACACGGCATCTCCCGCTCGGAGTCTCCTGTTCGAAGGCATTCCATGGACGAGCGCGCTGTTGGGACCCGATACGACGATGGGTTCGAAGGCATCGCCATCCGCGCCTTCCTGCCGGAGAAAATACGAAACCTCCGCCGCGACCTGGCGTTCCGTCATTCCCGGAGCGATGACGGAGAGGAGCCGATGAAATACCCGGTCAGCGATAGCGGCGGCCTTTGTAATCGCCCTGATGGCGGCCTGGTCTTTCCGTTCGGCCAGGGGATCACATGCGCGGCTCAGGGGCTTCAATCGCGCGGGCTTCACCGTTCCTCTCAATACGGTGGCCATGTGGTAGCTCGTGCGATCCCCGTCGAAACCCACGGTTCGACAGCGACTGAACCAGGATCTCTTTTTCAACATCCTCGGAAAATCTCCGTCGTTTACTACCAGGACACGTGCGTTTTCCACTTCGCGATGCGCCTGGAGCTCGTAGCGGGAATCTGTAAGCAACAGGCTCTTCCTGCGTGTTACGGCAAGCAACGCGTTGGATCCGGAAAAACCCGTAATCAATCGGACGTGAGGCAAGTGCGTAATAATCATCCCGTCGATCTTCAACGAAGAGAACGATTCCCTGAGGTGGTCCAGGTGATTGTCAGGCATGGCTTCTACTGTTCAGGAAAATTGACCATAAAGAGGAGGTGATGAAACGTTGAGCAAGGGTCATGTCGAGAGCGCTTCGTGTGAAGGGCGTCGGACGGCAAACCAAGATGGGCCAGTCCTCACTTAGTGGAAGTGTTCACCTGGTAATTCGGCGCTTCTTTCGTAATCTGGATGTCGTGAGGATGACTTTCCCGCAATCCGGCGGAAGTGATACGAATGAATTGCGTTTGGGTCTTTAGCTCTTCGATGGTTTTGACGCCGCAGTAACCCATGGCTGCCCGGAGTCCGCCGACCATCTGGTAGATCATGGATCCGACCGGGCCGCGGTACGGCACTCTTCCCTCGATGCCTTCCGGCACCAGTTTCTGGATGTCTTCTTCCATGTCCTGGTAATAGCGGTCCTTGCTTCCTTCTTTCATGGCGCTGATGGAGCCCATGCCGCGGTACATCTTGAAACTGCGCCCTTCATAGAGGATGGTCTCCCCAGGACTTTCTTCCATGCCCGCGAACAAACCCCCGATCATCACGGTGTCGGCGCCCGCGGCCAGGGCCTTGGGGATGTCGCCCGTTTGCTTGATGCCGCCGTCCGCTATCACGGGGATGTTGTATTTCTGCGCAACCTTGGCGCAACTCATGATAGCGGTTATTTGCGGAACACCTACGCCGGCCACGACACGCGTGGTGCAGATCGAACCCGGCCCGATGCCGACCTTGATACCGTCCGCTCCCGCTTTGATCAGG